>JBBJOD010000229.1:0-7955 GCA_037721715.1 Chitinophagaceae bacterium
CAGACCGGAAAGATCTGGCGCATAGACCTGGATGGCAAAGCCAGTTTGCTGAAAGATAACATGGGAACTACCAATGGTATCTGTTTGAGTCCGAATCAACGGACGTTATATGTAAATGAAAGCGTACAGCGGAAGATCTGGGCATTTGATGTGGATGCAAAAGGGGATCTTTCCAATCAGCGGCTTTTTACCTCATTCAATGATTTCGGCCTTGACGGAATGAAATGCGATTACAAGGGCAATTTGTATGTATGCCGCTATGGAAAAGGAGCCGTTTCCATTTTTTCTCCTAGGGGAGTGCAAATTCAGGAAGTATTACTAAAAGGAAAAAATGTCAGCAACATAACATTCGGAGGGTGGGATTATAAAACTTGTTTTGTTACGCTCCAGGACAGGAAGTCGATAGAGAAATTCAGGACGGATATTGCGGGAAGATAAATGGAGTGATGAATGATAAGTGTGATACACGTATGATGCCAGGAGCGAGCAGGGCGTCTTCAATACCTGATACCCGTTCGCTTAATTAATTACCACCTCTTTCACCACCTTTTCACCCAGCGCTTCATTTACCCGCTGTATGATGGTTTCTTTTTGATAATTTAATTCCTGTTTTAATGGCGCCACGAAAGTGGTAATAAACAATTTATCTCCATGAATGGCGATCTTCTCCGTGTATTTGGCAATTGTTTTGCCCATGATCTGCTCCCATACATCTTCGATCTGGATGGCTTGCACATAGCCTTTGAGCCGGCTATTGTCCAGGAATTTTTTAAGCGCTTCACCCATGGAATATTCACCCATAAAACAAAGGTAACCATATTAGTATTCGAAACAGGTTTGCATTTATTCTACCTGGCCTGGAAGGCAAAAGGCGTACCTTGTATTATGCCACCCGCAAGCTATAAAACGATTAACTGGTATTTTACCGCCAACTTATTTAGGTAACCCTGTAATCTTTCACAGTGAGTGTCAGTAATAAAAAGTTGTCCTTCATTTTCAGTACATACCCATTGAAGCAGGTTTTGCATACGGAATTCATCCAGCTTCTCAAACATATCATCCAGTAAAAGCAGGGGAGGAAACTTTTTGGTCGTTTTTAATATTTCGAATTCCGCCAGCTTAAGAGCAAACAACAAACTCTTCCGCTGTCCCTGCGAAGCAATCGCTTTAAAAGCATTGCCATCAAGGCTGATCTCCAGATCATCTTTGTGAATGCCCCCATTAGTTCTCTGGGTTAAAAGATCTTTATCGCTCATTTGGTGAATAAGCAGATCAAAGGAAGCATTATTTAACTGGCTTTCATATGCGATATCTACGTGGTATTCTTCACCTGATATACGCTGGTAAAAACTTTTCACCATTGGAATAAAAGCCTCAAAGAAAAGTTTGCGCTTCGCGAAAATCTCGTTGCCTGGCAGGCACAACTGCTCGTTCAATACCTCCAGCAGGCTGTTGTTGATTCGCCTCGTCTCTGCAAAGGATTTGAGTAAACTGTTGCGTTGCTGAAGCACTTTATTATAAGTAATTAGTTGGAGCAGGTAGTCATGATCCAGTTGAGAAAGAAGAGCATCAAGGAAACGCCTTCTTTCCTCACTTCCTCCTGTAATAATATGAACGTCATCGGGTGCTATCATTACGCAGGGAAATTTGCCGATGTGTTCGGAAAATTTATCATAGGCTTCTCCATTTACTGAAAATTCTTTTTTACCAGTCTCCCTTAAGATACACAGGATATTTTTTACCTGCTTTTTAAGCGAAAGCGTTGCTTCCAGCCTGAAGCCCGAAGTACCTGTCAACACGTTTAGTGTATCGCCACGTGTAAAGTAGCTTTTGGTAAAACAGCAATAATAGATTGCGTCTAACAGATTGGTTTTACCAATTCCATTCTTTCCACAAATGCCGGTAATGCGTTCAGGAAAATTGAAAGTCGACTGATTGTAATTTTTAAATTGAACCAATGAGATGTGGTCGATATGTAGCAACGCTGATATTTTGTCTCGCAAGATAGTACAGCCAGGTGAGGTTGAGGAAGGAGTTATGAATGATGGGTGATGAACGATGAGTTGTTCAGCTATCGGCTTAAGTACCCGGTATCGGGTACCAGGATCGCACGGTTTAACATCACACATAACCCATCACTCATCACTCACAGCCCCTTACACCATTCACCATTGACAATTTTGCCCGGATTTGCTTTTTTACCCTTATTTTTGCCCCTCAATTTTTTCTATGCCCGCTAACTTTTCTAAAGAGACCTATTTGTACTGGTACGAGTTAATGCAACTTATCCGCCAGTTTGAATTGATGGCTGAAGAGAAATATAAAATGGAGGGTAAAATAAGGGGGTTTTTTCATGCCTATATCGGCCAGGAAGCCATTGCCGCCGGATGTATGACCGCTACGCGCCCGGATGATCCGTTCATCACCGGTTACCGCGATCACGGTCTGGCCCTTGCCAAAGGTGTAAGTGCGAAAGCCTGTATGGCTGAACTTTATGGAAAGGCAACGGGTTGTGCCAAAGGAAAAGGTGGAAGTATGCATTTATTCGGGGTTGATCTCAAGTTTTTCGGAGGTCATGGAATTGTGGGCGCCCAGATAGGTACCGGTGCAGGCCTGGCGTTTGCCGAACAGTATAAGGGAACAGATAATGTATGTCTAACTTTCTTCGGCGATGGCGCTGCCAGGCAGGGCATGCTTCATGAAGTATTCAATATGGCCATGCTGTGGAAACTGCCGGTGATTTTCATCTGCGAAAATAACAATTACGCAATGGGCACTTCTGTTGGCAGAACATCCAACGTGGTAGATATTTACAAACTGGCTGATTCTTACGAAATGCCTGGCGATTCAATAGACGGTATGAGCGCTGAAGCAATACATGAAAGCCTTAGCCGGGCCGTGAAAAGAGCAAGAGAAGGCGGTGGGCCAACACTGATTGAAATAAAAACCTATCGCTATAAAGGCCACTCGATCAGTGATCCGCAGAAATACAGGACCAAAGAGGAAGTAGAAGAGTACAAGCAACGTGACCCGATCGAAATGGTTTTAAAACGAATTATGGATAACAACTTTGCCACCACTGAGGAAATAGAGGAAATAAATAAAAGGGTAAATGACCAGGTGAGCGAATCGGTTAAATTTGCAGAAGAATCCCCCTGGCCTGATGATGATGAATTATTGAAAGATGTATACGTAGACAAGGAATATCCTTTTTATGTAGATTGATGATTGAGAAAGTTTCCACAACGATTGAAAATACCCCTATTAATAATAAAATAAAAGAAACCACTGAACAAGTAATGATAGAAAATAATATAATTGCAGATAGACCGGTTGAAAGCGATGTGGTAGAACGGGCACGTGGATTCTGGGCTGAAAATAACAGGATTATACTGATCGGTTTGGGTATCGTTTTGTTAGGGGTCGTTGGTTTTTTAGCCTATAAAAGCCTGGTCACTGGCCCAAATGAAACGAAGGCCTCAGAAGCAATATTTCGGGCACAGGACTATTTTAACCAGGATTCAGTTCGCCTGGCATTAAACGGCGATAATATAAATCCTGGTTTTCTCAAAATTATTACCCGGTACGACGGTACCAAAGCAGCAAACCTTGCTCACTTTTATGCCGGTAGTTGTTATTTGAAATTGGGAGATTACAACAATGCCGTAAAGCATTTAAAGGAGTTCTCAACTGATTCCAAACAGATTGAAGCCAGGGCTACTGCCTTATTGGGTGATGCTTATAGTGAACTTGGAAAGAAGGAAGATGCAGCTGAGCAATATGATAAAGCAGGTAAAATGTTTGAGAAGGACGACTACAATTCACCTGAGTACCTATTCAGGGCCGGCTATTTGTACGAAAGCATGGGTAAGAACAAGGAAGCAATAGCAATGTATAAGCTCATCAAAGAAAAATATGCTAAAAGCGAAAGAGGATTTGACATAGACAAGTACCTGGCGAGGTTAGGTGAATTGGATACGGTAAAGTAAAACAGAAATGGTCAATGGCTGATGTAACCAATAGCAAATTATTCGATAACAATACAGGCATTCTAAAAAAGGATGCCTGTATTGTTATCCTACGCACCGAATGGAATGCGGTTATTGTAGACAAACTTGAAGCAGGATGCAGGGAAACCCTGGAACGGCATCGTGTATGCCTTGTTAGAACGATCACGGTGCCGGGAGCATTCGAGATACCTTTTGGCATCAAAAGCTATTGGGAAGCTATTAAATATATGGACGATCGTCCAAGCGCCTTCATTGCCCTGGGTTGTGTGCTCCGTGGAGACACTCCCCATTTCGACTATGTTTGTAAGGGAGTTACAGATGGCATTCTACAGTTGAATCTTGTTCTTCCTGTTCCGAGCATATTCGGCATACTCACCGTTGACAATCAACAACAGGCAGATGACAGGGTGGGAGGCAAACACGGGAATAAAGGCAGCGAAGCTGCACTGACAGCTCTCAAAATGATTACATTGGCACAGTCTTTCAAGGATCTGAATCACAAAGCCTCCTAGATCTGCTGGAAAAAAACCGACTTAAAACAATTGAGTAATAGAAAGCGGTGACCTCTTTAAATCGCTTTACTTTTTTTATAAACACCTGATATATTGCCCCCTTGAACGACTGTTAATATCAATAAATGAACGTACAGCTTTTTATACCCTGCTTTGTAGACCAGCTTTTTCCGGAGACTGCATTCAATATGGTAAATGTTTTAGAAAAGGCAGGTTGTACGGTGCGTTATAATAGCAACCAGACTTGTTGCGGGCAGCCCGCATTCAATGCGGGCTTCTGGGATCAGTCTAAAGATGTTTGTACTAAATTTATAAAAGACTTCCAGGGAGATGATTTCGTGGTTGCCCCGAGTGCCTCGTGCGTAGGATTTATCAGGAATTACTACGCAAAACTTTTTGACAATTCCTCGCTGCACAATGTTGTAAAAGACCTTGGCAAACGCACTTTCGAATTTTCAGAATTTCTGGTAAAAGTATTGCAGGTTGAAAAACATGGTGCCGTTCTCAAAGGCACCGCAACCTACCACGATTCCTGCGCAGGACTACGTGAATGTAAAATAAAAAGCGAGCCACGTAAGCTTTTGGCCAATGTTGCCGGGTTACATTTAGTGGAAATGAATGATTTAGAAACTTGTTGTGGATTTGGAGGTACTTTCGCGGTTAAATTTGAACCCATATCAATCGCCATGGCAGATCAAAAAGTTAATCACGCACTTGCTACCGGCGCTGATTACATCATCTCAACAGACCTGTCGTGCCTGATGCACCTGGAAGGTTACATACAGCACAAAAGCCTGCCCATAAAAACCTTGCATATTGCTGATGTGTTGGCGAGCCGGTAAAACATTTTTGAATAATAGGTTTACGGGGCTGCCAGGAAAGTCACCGGTTGAAAAGTGCTTACAGCCCGGAGTAATAATCATACCCTCTTTCGAACCAGAAGTCGCGTGGACGTTCTTCACTGAAAAACAAGGTGCCAATACGCTTAAGGCTTTTTATTCCATATTTAACGGGTATGATCATTCGAAGGGGAAATCCCTGGTTCAGCGGTAAAGGTTTACCATTCATCTCATAACAAAAAAGGGTCTGGGGATGCAACGCGCTTGGCATATCAATTCCTACATAGTATTTTTCATCAGGTGTCGACATGCCAATATATTTCATCGCTGCCTGTTCATTGAGGTGGAAGGCTTTCATAAAATCACTAAATTTGACTCCGCCCCAATGTGTAACCTGGCTCCAACCTTCAATGCATTTGAAATCAAATATTATTTCAGTTTTGGGAAGTTTTTTTATGTCATCCAGCGTTACGTATAGCGTGTCTCCTGCTGATTTAACAACCTGCAACTTCCAGCTGGCTGCATTAAAGTCTTTGCTAAGGCCCAGGTCACCATTAACCCTTACCTTTTTTGCAGCCGCCGACTTTGGGTATGTTTTAGCCAGGTGGTTGTAACTAAAACCGTTATCAAAAATCCTTTCGTTGGCATCCAGCACTTTTCTGAAAGGCAACTGAACACCTCCAATCGAGCCATGATCCAATGGTTGCCTTTTTAAGTAGATCCATCCACTAATTACTACGATTGTCATTATGAAAAACACCAGGAAGGAGACTATCGTTTTCTTCCTGATATTTTCTTCAACAGTCAACTCGCTGCTCTTTGTTATGAATAATGCTAAAAAACGCATCTACATTTAATTAATTTTTATTGTTTAAAGTGCCAGAATCATCTGAAATTACATCAAACCCAGTCACCATACTTCTGAAGTTGTTCCATCCTGCCCTGATCACCTGCAGTAAGTGAATAAGGAAAAAAACGCAATAGCCGATCGTTAAAATAAAATGTAGGATGCGTGCAGTTTCGTATCCACCCATCAAACTGCAAAGCCAGCCAAACTGAACCGGTTTATAAATTGCCAAACCGGTAAGAATTGAACCAAGACCCATGATTATAATCGAGAAGTAGGCAATTTGCTGCGCGCCATTGTACTTAAGAACGGGCTGCATTGATTTCCTTATTCCCAGGTCGTGCAACAAGACTTTCCAGGCGTCTTTGATGGAAGTTCTTCCCGGAACGAGATACCGCCATTGCCCCGAAAATATGGTATACAATACGTATAATAACCCGTTGATAAAAAAAACCCACATGAAAACAAAATGTAGTGCCATCCCTTCACTAAGCCTGTATTTTATATTAAACGCTTCGTAAAATGTCTGAGGAAAAAATTTCAAAATAGTTGTTTTGCCGAACCCGACCGAATACACATCGTTTGCCCAATAAATAAGTAACCCGCTCCAGATCATGATGGCAAGCACAGGAAAATTGATCCAATGATTCCATCGAATAACAAGGGGATGTTTATTTACAATTCTCTTCATTCTTTATGGATAGGGAAGTAGGTAATTTAAATAACAGGAAAAGTTATTTTCCCTCGTAGTTAAATAATTAAATGGTTACATAAATATATAAAGTAAATACTGCATTACAACTTATTGCTAGCCGCCATTCACTCGCAAAAATCGGTAACGCCAAAAAAAGGCCAGCCATAAACATGGCCGGCCTGTTTTGAAAATCCCACTATACACCAAAAACTTAAAATTATTTAGGAAGAACTACATGGTAACTTCATGTCATAAATCTGAAATTTGCTATTTTTATAGGCAAATCACGTGAGGCCAACATTATTACATACGGCGCCACAAGATTTTTGGATTTAATCAAGGATATTACCTATTATCAAATCGCATTAAAATCAATGTACCTGTAACTCAAATCTTCGTTAGAAGAAAGGAAAGGTTCAAACAACAACACCCCATTAAATGAAACCTGGAGCATATACATAAACCTGATTAATATGACGTACTGGCTGGTCAAATCCGAACCGTCTTCATACAGTTGGGACCAACTCAAAAAAGACAAACAAACGACCTGGGAAGGTGTGCGCAATTATGCCGCACGCAATCATTTAAAGGCAATGAAGAAAGGCGACGAGGTATTATTTTATCACAGCAATGAAGGAGTTGAAGTTGTAGGGATCGCAAAAGTTTCAAAAGAATTTTACCAGGATCCAACCACGGATGATACCAACTGGGTAGTGGTGGATCTTAAGCCGTTGCGTAAATTGAAAAAGCCCGTTGCACTCGCTACTATCAAGGCGGATAAAAGGCTGGCAGAAATGGCGCTCGTCAGGCTTGGGCGGCTGTCTGTTCAACCGGTTACTGCAGAAGAATGGAAGGTAATCATGGAACTAGCGCAAGAATAATAGAAATGATCTTAGTATGAAGAAAATGGCGGTATTAACGGGCGCGGGCATTAGTGCGGAAAGCGGATTAAAAACTTTTCGTGACAGTGGTGGCTTATGGGAAGGATACGACGTTACAGAAGTGGCGACCCCGGAAGCCTGGAGGAAAAATCCTCAATTGGTTCTTGAGTTT
>JBBJOD010000230.1:0-7938 GCA_037721715.1 Chitinophagaceae bacterium
GTCAGCTTTCGACCCGTTTCGGACGTTCCCTTGCTGTTGAAATCACCCGCCTTGGTGGCGGCTTCGGCAGGCGCCTTAAAGCTGACTATGTTACGGAAGCTGCTGAATTATCGAGCATTATAAAAGCTCCTGTAAAAGTAATATGGTCAAGGGAAGATGATATGACCGGGGGGAGTTACCGCCCTGCGGTACGCTACCGTTTTGAAGCTGCGCTTGATGCCAGTGGAAACATGACGGGGTATCGATTGAGAGGTGTAGGCATAAATTCGGGTAACCCTACACGTGAGGACAATTTTCCTTCAGGTGCAGTAGATAATTTGCTGATCGATTCGGTGGAGCATACATCGCCAATTACTACCGGCGCATGGCGGGCTCCGATCACTAATTTCCTGGCTTTTGCTGAACAGTCATTTATTGATGAGGTGGCACATGCAGCTGGAAAAGACCCGGTACAGTTCCGGCTTGAACTGTTGAAGAAAGCAAAAACAGCGCCTGCCGGTGCCATCAAGTATGATATAGACAGGATGGAAGGAGTGATAAAAATGGCGGCCGAGAAATCTGGATGGAAGGCAAAGAAAGGAGTTGCCCAGGGTTTTAGTGTATATTTCTCGCACCGTTCTTATGTGGCACAGGTTTGCGAGGTTGCCATGCAAAGTGGTAAACCTGTAATTAAAAAGATCATCGCTGTTTCAGATTGCGGCGAAGTAATTAATTTAAGTGGTGCCCGCCAGCAGGTAATGGGTGGAATCGTTGATGGTATGGGCCATGCGATGTATACTAAACTTTCTTTCAAAGAAGGAGTAGCCGAACAAAAGAATTTCAATACCTACCGGCTGATACGCATGAAGGAAATTCCTGAAATAGAAACTTTTTTTGTTGATAATGGAATTGAGCCTACAGGACTTGGTGAACCTGCACTTCCGCCAACCGGGGGAGCCGTCGCCAATGCTATTTTCGCCGCAACAGGGAAAAGGATAAAAAGCCAGCCTTTTATCGAGGATGATGTTTTTAAAACTGCTGTTAAAAAAGCCCCGGCCAGTAGATTGAAGCCACAGGGGAAAAAGACATAGGGCATTAGAAAGTTTTAACCACGGAGACAGTTAAGACACAGTGTTATTCAGTGTCTCGCTGTCTCCGTAACTTTGGCTGCTTATTCTCACCTGCCCGATACCAAACTCATCATTTGCTATAACAGGCTTGTTGCCCTTGATTGGGATTGCCATGCCTCCTGTATTTTTTCCTCTTTCTTTAAAAATGCGGCAGGAGCCATCGCTAGCAAGCCAAGTAACAGCGGCAGCACAATCATTGTAATTTTTCTTTCATAAGTTTAAATTGAAGATAGGAATATGGATGCCTGAACCATATCTATTAACTTACGGGTTCTGTTAACGAAGGTTCTTTTTTGCCCGGCAGCTGAACTTGTTGTAAAGGATCTATTGCCAGCCAGAGCAAGCACCCCGTAATCATAACGGCCGCCACAACAAAAAGCGGATAGTTAAAATTACGGGTTACTTCCAGTATTTTCCCAAATATGATTGCCAGGAAAAAGGCGCCCATCTGCCCGAAAAAATTCATGGCTCCTGTAACGGTTCCGGCATTGTTACGTCCAATGTCGGTACAAACTGCGTAAGATACCATTACCCCAAACGAAAAGAAGCCGTTGGCACCGACCAGGCAGCAGGCTACCGCGTTATTGCCTTTTAATATTGCAGCGAAAAAAATCAATACACCGCACATTCCCAGCCCCAGCATTCCTACAAATCGCCTTCCAAAACGAAGGCCTTTTTTTTGTATTAACAAGTCACCCACAAAACCGCCCAACAGAAAACCTGCGATGCCGACGATAAAAAGTATGAAGATGATGAATTTCATGTCATTCTCCTGGAAATGCCTGCCTTCCTGCAGGTATACCGGCATCCAGGCTATGAAAAAGTAATTGGCCCACTGGCAGCAAAAATACATAAGCATCAGGGCCCACAGGTTGCGGTTTTGCAGAATGTGTCTCCACGGAATCATATGCTGGCCAGTGCTATAGCGCCTGTTTTCTTCGATGTATCTTTTTTCTTTTTCTGTGATATTCGCCACTTCTGCCGGGGTGTTTTTAAACCAAAACGAACAGGCGAAGACCCAGATAACTCCTATCAAAGCCAGTGCATAAAAAGACACCCGCCATCCAAAAGCGACTGCAATCGGAATGATAATGAGCGGTGCAATCGCGGAGCCGATTTGCGAGCCGATGCCTACCCATGTCAAAGCGCGTCCCATTTCTTTAACCGGGAACCAGCGAGACATCACAATCATACAATTAGGATAGGTACCTGATTCCCCAATACCAAAAAGGAAACGGATGATGATTAATGATACAAGCCCTGTTGCAAATCCTGTTAAGGCTGTAAATACAGACCAGGCTAAAACGATGCGTATAAAAACCGCTTTCGGCCCTATCCGGTCTCCCAATACACCGGCTGGTATTTCAAATATTGCATAGGCTAAAGCGAAAGCTGCCAGCACCCATCCGAACTGCTCGTTGGAAAGATTGAATTCATGCTTGATGCGAACGCCAAGGATGGAGATGCAGATCCTGTCCAGGTAGGTAAGCGTAGTAAGCGAGCATAAAATCGCTAGCATCCGGTAACGGTAGGGAATCTTTGCAAACATGGCGTTCAGCAATTGGTATTATTGGGTTCAAGCTCTTTCAGTAACGTCTTTCTTCGGTTCCTGCATTTTGATAAATCTGATCCTTGCCTCATAAAAATAAGTCATCGTTTTCAACTTTGCGATTCCAATATGTAATACATCATAACCTTTAATTGTGTCTGGTGAAATCGCCTTGATAGCAATAACATCAGTTCTTACGAATTTATGCGTGTAATCATTCCACATTTGCAAGAAGTGAGCTACCTTACTTTTTTAAAGACGCCGATCAACATGAACTAACCAATAGCCATGTAAGAAATTGATGGTTGGCATTTAGCCAGTGGCGTTCATTTATAATTTACAAAATATTGCTTGCATATGTTGCATAAAATTATCCTTTCATTACTGGTACTGAATGTATCACTGCTATCAGTAGCCCAAATTCCTGTCGACATTTCACGCTATAATAAACAGAACGGAACCACACTCACTCTCAAAGGAGATATGCTGGATGTAACATGGCCTGCAGGAAATTCACAAAAGTGCCGTGTCATAATTAATCTAAAAAAAGATGAACCACTATTTTCTAAAATCAGCATGACCAGTGGAGGCTCTTTTAAGGACATTGCTGCGAATATGGATCCTGCCTTTTTACTCACTGTTGGTTCAAGAACTTTAAGTCCGGCAAGTGGGGGCTGGGATGTATTTTTTGACAGGGTTCCAACGAGGCCTTACAAATCTTATACGGTAGCATTTCAAAAGAGCAATGCAACTGTTACCAGCGAAGGACAACACACCACCATCCGCGTTGCTGAAATAAATGCTGCATCATTTAAAGGAGCGATAGAAGTGACATTGTATAATGGTAGTCCCTTGTTCAATGTTGCCGGTGTGCTTTCTACTGATCTTGATTCTACCGCTATTTTATATGATGCCGGGCTGGTGAGCCGTCAACTTGCATGGAATAAAATTGCCTGGTCTGATGTTAAGAATACCTTGCAATCTGCATCTCCTGGTCTGCAGGATACAAGCAGGGCGCTGGAAGTAAAATACCGCACGGTGATCGGGGAAGGTAAGAATGGAAGCCTGGCACTTTTCCCTGCACCACACCAATATTTTTACCCGCTTGACGAAGCTTACAACCTTAAATTCACCTGGTACGGAAATAATTACCGAAACATGGTTCCTGGCTTTGGCATAGGAATCCGGCAAGACCCCTTGGGTGACAAACGCTACGTTCCCTGGTTCAATGCACCTCCGAAAACGGCGCAGCGCCTGAATTTTTTCTGTATCCTAAGTACATCCGGTGCAGGCATTGTTCTTGAGAATGTAAAAAAGTTTACGCACAATGATTCCTACCAGCCAATTTCAGGATACAAAACTTTCCAAAGTCATTTCCACAATGAATTTGTGATGAAGGTAGTGTTGGCCGGTAAACCAATTCCTGAAAAGCCGGAGTTTGTTGATGTCTTCAAAAAGACGGGGGTTGATATCGTTCACCTGGGTGAGTTTCACGGAACCGGACATCCTAAAGGGCCCGATGACGACAGGCTTAAAGAACTGCATGCATTGTTCGAGCAATGCAAACGTTTGTCTGACACCTCGTTTCTTTTGTTGCCGGGAGAAGAACCTAACAATTTTTATGGAGGCCACTGGCTCGATTTTTTTCCTAAACCGATCTATTGGATCATGTCGCGAAACGCCGATAAACCCTTCGTTACCGATGACGCCAGGTATGGAAAAGTTTATCGTATCAGTGATAAAAAAGAGATGCTTCAGTTGCTTGAGCTTGAAAATGGATTGGCGTGGACGGCGCACGCAAGAACAAAAAGTTCGACAGGCTTTCCCGATGTATACAAGAACGAAGACTTCTTTAAATCGGAAACATTTATGGGCGCAGCCTGGAAGAGTATCCCGGCGGATTTATCCATACCAACGCTTAGCAAACGCGTGCTAACGCTGATGGATGACATGAGTAACTGGGGAC
The DNA here is from genome assembly GCA_037721715.1 of Chitinophagaceae bacterium. GTDB lineage: Bacteria > Bacteroidota > Bacteroidia > Chitinophagales > Chitinophagaceae > JADCRZ01. The sequence continues at coordinate 4,625 of JBBJOD010000230.1, forward strand.
ATAAGAAACATGTTATCGGGGAGTCGGACATTTTTACTATTACTCATCAAAATGAGATGTACGCCCACCTGAATGTAAATTATTTGCAACTGGACAAAATACCAGCGTTTACAGATAGCTGGCAGCCAGTACTCGATGCCATCAGGAAAGGCCGGTTTTTTGTATCGACAGGGGAGGTGTTACTTCCTGCTTTTACAGTGAACGGTAAAAAAGCCGGCGAAACGAGTACGGTGCCTGCGACCGGTAAAACAGTGATTGAAGTAACGGCTGACTGGACGTTCCCGTTAAATTTCGCTGAAATTGTTTCAGGCGACGGCAACCAGGTTTACCGCGAAAAAGTTAATCTCAATACGACGCATGCTTTTGGTAAAAAGAAATTCGTTTTCAATACTAATTTGAAGAACCGGAAATGGGTACGCTTAGAGCTTTGGGACATCGCGGCAAACGGTGCGTTTACCCAGCAGGTATGGCTGGAGTGATTGCGTTCGGTTTTGCTGCCTGCCTGCGAGCAGCCGCCAATGATATCTTAAAACTGGCGCAAGTGTTCCAACGGTTCATTCCGGTTGTGTTCAATTTTCAAGAATGCAAGTTGGACGACTTGTGCCTGCCTGCGCCCCTTCGGAACACTTGCGCCAGGATCAGGGTGGCTGGAGTGAATGCAGGGCATGCTTCAATAATTCTGCGCGGTATTTTGCCTTTTTGGCACTTCAAGTACCGGTGATCGCTTACGCCAGAACCATTTGAATATTTCCATTACAAGCAAAATGCAAGCGGCAGCTGGCAGCAGGCTCATCCATTCGTTCAAAGTGATCGGTTCCAACTGCAAAGTTGTATTTAAGCCAGGTATGTACGACGCCGAGATATGCGCGAGTTGTGCCACAAGGATTCCGATAAATAATACGTAGTTGCTTTTTAGCGGAATCTTGAACAAGCTCCTGGTTTCTGACCTGCAGTTTAGAACATGGAAATTCTGCAATAAAACCATCAGCATCATTACAACGGTGCGTGCATGCCTTTCATTGTAGCCCATTTCGTATATCAGGTAATACCAGATACCGAAAACGATACCTGCAATGGCAATACCCGAAACAATGATCTGGCTGTTCATAAGTTTATCAAAGATGCTTTCATCGGGTTTGCGCGGGGGCTTTTTCATCACTGATTTATCACCGTTTTCAAATGCCAGCGCAATGTCTTGTATGCCGTTGGTGACGAGGTTGAGCCACAGTAGCTGGATGGCGAGGAAAGGCAAAGGAGTGTTTGTTAAGATACCCAACGCTACCGTAAGCAATTCCGCGGCCCCCGTGGAAATGAGGAGGTAAATGATTTTTCTAAGGTTATCAAAAGTAAATCGCCCTTCTTCCACTCCTGCAGTAATGGATGCGAAATCATTGTCGGTAATGATAATTGACGACGCTTCTTTAGCAAGGTCAGTGCCGGCGCCCATGGCCACACCAATGTGTGCAGACTTAAGTGCCGGTGCATCGTTGGCGCCGTCTCCGGTAACTGCTACAAAATGACCCAGTGATTTCATCGCTTCCACTATGCGTTGTTTCTGCAAAGGTGCCACCCTGGCGAAAACTTTTTTATGACGAATTTTTTCGGCAAGTTCAGGAACAGGCAGCTGGTCCATTGCCGACAGCTCGGCGCCTGAAATTATTTCTTCCCTTGTTTCGGCAATGCCCAGCTCTCTTGCAATTGCCAACGCCGTGGAGGGATGATCACCCGTAACCATAACTACTTCAATGCCGGCGTTTCGGCAATTCTGCACGGCATCCTTCGCTTCCGCTCTTAATGGATCTATCATACCAATCAGCCCAAGTAATTCCAGTGCAGGAAGCTGATCAATATCCGGCACGTTGGCAGCGCCCCCGGCGATTGCCAATACCCGGAAACCTTCGGCAGCCATTTTTTCAGATATTGTATTAATGGCATCCCTCTTATCTTCCGGGATCTTTTCAATAATGATTTCCACAGCTCCTTTCATGGCAAACCTCAACCCGTCATGCCGCTGGAAGAAAACGGCTGAAAATTGGTTTTCCGATTCATAAGGAATCATCTTCACCACTTTGGCCTGGTTCTCAAAAAAAGCCGGATCCTTACCTATTTTAAAAGCGAGTGCCATGAAAGCAACATCTACGGCATCCCCTGAATGTTCCCATCCGTTTTCTGTTTTGTTTAAGATGCCTTCATTGGATACAATGCTCGCAAGTATAAGCTCATGCAAACCGGCGTCCATTTCGGTGATTGTTCTGTCACCTTCAGTAATGGCACCTTCGCCGTTATAACCCTGGCCGCTTACTTCATAAAGTTGGTTTTTTTCCGGCAGGTATAATTTCTTGATCGACTGCTGATCCATAGTGAGCGTACCGGTTTTGTCAGAAGCGATTAGCGTACAGCTACCCAAGCCTTCCACGGCGGGAAGCTTGCGAACAATTACATTTCGTTTTGCCATACGCCGCGTGCCGATAGACAATGCAACAGTAAGTGCAACCGGCAAACCCTCTGGGATAGCCGCAACGCCTACAGCTACCATCAGGAAAAAAATTTCCCGAACAGGCATTCCTCCAAAATAACCAATCACGCCAAGTATCACACAAATTACCAAAACAATGATGCTGATCTTTTTTGAAAAAGATTCCATCCGTTTTACCAATGGTGGTTTTTCAGATTCCGTTGTACGCAGTGAATCTGCTATGCGTCCGATCTGTGTTCGGTGGGCGGTGTCTGCTACAACACCTGTACCGCGGCCTTTCTGAACAGTGGTAGCTGCAAACACCATGTTGTGCCTGTCGCCAATGGCCAGGTCTATGCCACCAGCAAGTGGTTCAATTTTTTTGTTGACAGCGAGTGATTCACCCGTAAGCAATGCTTCCTGCACAGAAAGCTCGTTTACTTCTATCAGCCTGAGGTCTGCAGGCACTTTGTGCCCAGACTCCAGCAATACAATATCACCGGGCACCAGTTCTTCCGAATCAATTTCATGAATGCCGCCATTTCGTTTAACCCTGCTGTTTACCTTAACAAGGTTACGTAAAGCCAGTGCGCTGTTTTCGGCACGCCATTCCTGGTAGGTGCCAAGCATGGCATTAATTACAATGATGGCAGTGATAAACAGGGCGTCCTTGACGTCGCCGGTTGCTATAGAAATAATGGCTGCAGCGATAAGCACATATATCAGCGGGTTGAGGAATTGCTGAAAAAAGATCTGTATTAATGATTTTGATTTGGGTTGAGGAATGGTATTACGCCCATGTTCCTGTTGACGTTTGCCTACCTCCTCATGAGTTAAACCATTTGGATCAGCTTTAAGA
>JBBJOD010000231.1:0-7913 GCA_037721715.1 Chitinophagaceae bacterium
AACCTCAGAATGACTTTTTTAATTTCCGTTTCCTTTGTTAGCCAATTCATTTTTATCAAAGCCCGTTAATCCTAAATAAGCATGCTCTTCTTTTGATTTGCCTTTGGATGTAGGAATATAATAAGGCGAAGCGGTTACTTCGGATAACATACCGGTCGGTGATGTTTTAAACGTAGTAATGGTATGGCTTTGAAAAGCGCCGGATACATAAAGGTACCCATCAGCCGTTTCATGCATGTCTTTCGTGTCGCCGGTTGGCAACTCGCCACGACGTTTAAAGAAGTTCGGCTCTAATGTTTTTTCCAAAAAATTAGTACTGCCAATCGTAAAAGCGCTCATTACATTGTCGCCAAAAGAGGCTACGTACAATTTGCGTTTATCAATACTCACCCAAGTCCAGCACCCTTCGTCATTGCGGCCGCCGGTAGCAAAGTTTTGCATTTTCGCACCCGTCATTCCATTGTGCACTGTTAAGCTATTGCTTTCCTTAGACGAATGCAGATTGAAGTTGGACATATAAATGTATTGGTCGTTGGGGCTCCAGGATATGCCGATGTTTCCGGAGATACCTTCCTCCTGGAACAACCCACTTTGCGCTAAATTTCCGTCATTGAAATTGTAGCTATATAAGCGTCCGGGCTTCTGCAGGGATAAGTCGGCATCAGGCGTGGCAAAATGCGGTACGCCCCAGGTGGAAACCGCCAGCTTCGTTCCTGCTGCATTAAACTCCACCGTGGTTGGTCCGCCATTGTTGCCATCCATATACGTAGCGCCAATGCTCCTGTAATACAGCAGGCCGCTTGCCTGGTTCAATGTAAAGACAGCTAAGTTGCGCTCGGAGGTTGACATAACAGAGCCATATGCCACGGCCGGACTTCCCTGATAATTGGGATTCGCGAATTGATTTGCAACTACCACCCACGTGGTTGCACCGATGGTTTTGGCGGCAATGGAAGCCGCCCGCACGCCGCGGGAGTTCATATTATCTATGTCTGGTGTGGCGGGGTTTTGATCCACTTGTGTTAACTTACCATTCGCCTTGTTTATTTTAAAAACCGAGACCGTACTGCGCTCCGGGTTGCCGCCGGCATTAACCGCCAGCAGGTAATCTCCGACAATGCGCAGCGCCCATTGCGTGTCAAAATCCCCTTCAGCCGCATCACCCCGGTCGCCGGTAGCATATGGCGAGCCTTTTAATTCTTCTACCGTGCCGTTATGATTTCTTCCCAATGCAATGATTGCGTTACCTGATGTAGCATTGGTGCTGGTGTAAATAAAACCGTTGAAGTTGTTGCCAAAATCAATATCAGGAAGATCGTTTTTCTTACAGGAGAAGAATAGCGTTGCCGTTACTAACGTAAAAAGAAGCTGTTTCATAATTGAGGGTTTGTTTTGTTGATTAAGATTTATTGAAAGGGGCACAGGAGCATTTCATTTGTGCCCGCGCTGGGCGTAGTTTCTAAACGAGCATTTGAAAACTCATCATACACTTGTACTATACAACTTGCATTTTAAAAACCGGCAAGTCCTTGTGGTGAATTGTACGGAATCGCTTTTGTATCCTTTTTATTCAACTTTCCATCTTCGGTAATCTTGTAAGAAATAAGTTTGGAAGCATTCGGATAGATCTGGTAGAACCAGGCCCCGTCCGGACTTAGCCAGCTATCATTCGGCCCACTTGATACCACCATATTCAGCGCTTTAAACGTTCCATCTCCTGGCACCGCGTCTGCAGCAGGATCACGATTCAACTTTATAACGCCGTTTTCTATTTTATAACTCGATACATAACTATATCCGAATACGGTAGCAAATACCTGTTTGTTATCGGGGGTGATAGCGATCCAGCATAGCTCGGATGGCATGCCAATTTTTTGATTAAGTGTAACTACGGAACCGCACCACACCTTACCGGTTGCGTCTATGTTACACAGGGCAATGCCACCAGATGCCGCATACCCGGTTATAAACTGATTGCTGCTTCCGTGAAGAAACGCAATGTCAAAGGCAGCAGCCCCGCCTGCATCCATAAAATGGGCCGTACCAAGAGCGCCATCTGCATTAACCGGAAAAACAACCAGTCCGTCTTTATCAATCATATTGGCAACCGCAAGGTCCGGAGTGCCGTCAGCTTTCATTCCTGGGCGCTTGTCAAATAATATCGGAACCAGTAAAAATTTAGCGTCAGGCGTCAGTACGATCTCGGTCGGAACCCGGTCATTTTTTTTCCCGGTATTTACGGTATAGGCACTTCCCTTTTGAGTGAGTTTGCCATTGGTTACCGAAAATGCGCGAATGTGATCTGGCCCGAAAGAATGGCATACATACAAGGTCTGTGTATTTTCGGCATAGGCCAGACTTTTTGCCGTACCACTTTTGCCACTAACCGGTTGGCCGGTTAGCTGTACATCCATGAAGGTAAGCATGCCATCATCTGCTACTTTAAAACTGGAAACCGAATTGTTCCCGCCATTGGTGGTAAACAGCCATTTGTGATCCGCACTCAGAATGATACTCTTTACGCCTTCAAAAGCATTCGGTGCACTTTCCTGGCCGGTTATCGGTTTAAATGTTCCGGAGCCGGCGCCACCTGTTGCGATCCGTTGTTTTTCAACCAGACTGCCATCGTCCATCCGGGCGTACTGAATCAGCTCGTTATTGATACCGTTTGTTTGTATGTAAAGCCTTCCCGCTATTTTAGCGTCCGGATTATCGGTTTTTTTACAGGCTGTAAGCACAAGGACTACTGCTATTGCCATGAGTTTTAAATGGCGAATCGTTTTCATATTTTTTATTTATTGTTTATTAAAGTTTTTAAAAGGCTTCCTTAAGCGTAGAATTTCTCGATCTATTTTTTGCTCATTCATTGGGCTGTTGTTTTCGTAAGCACAAAAAAAATCCCCGTAGCTGTCATTAGTGCAAGCGATGTCATTTTCAATCCTGATTCAATTCATTTGATTTACGATTTTATTGAATACGTTGTTTATTAAAAAACCAATAGGAGCCGGTACTGGGTCTAGTTGTGATATAGCGTGGCTTAACAGACAACGATATATTGCCTGGCCGGTATTAAATCAGTATAAGTAATAAGCTAATTAGGGCACGGTGCCACAAAGAGGAAACAAGAGATGATGGCAGCTTGCGTTTTTAAATCAAACCGATCTACAGCGATCTTTATACTTTAGAAGCCTTGGTTGATTTCCTACGGCACAAAGAAACAACTACTCTTTAAATAAGATATCACAGAAGCATCACGTTTATATGTGGAATTAAAATAAGAAAAAAAAAGCGTTCCTAACTGATTGTAGCCGGATCACAGACAGGCAGGGGGAAATTAAAAATATTCCGGGAACCCTCGGGTATATAGGCTTCTAAAGAACTGTCATGCAGCAGCAGAATTTTTTGCACGATCAGCAAGCCAAGCCCCAGTTTTGCCGGGCGCTTACCAAGCAAGCCATGGTTCTCTTTGAAGCTATTAATCCATTGCAGCAAATCTTGCGGCAACGGGCTTCCGGTATTGGCAACGGAAAATATCAGGTTCTCATTATCCAATACGATAGAGACCTGTATCGTGCCGCCTTCAGGCGTGTTCTTTATAGCATTATCAACTAAGTTTAGCACCACGCGTTCCATCATGCCAACATCAGCAGCCACCCACACGTGGTACTGGCATTGCGTGCACCGCATGCTGATGTTTTTTTCGGCGGCCCGTAATTGAAATGTATTAATCATCTCCTGAACGATTTCCGCAAGCACAAACGGCTCTTTTCGCGGCTTAAATTCGGCCGCTTCTATTTTAGAAAGTTCAAACAACTGCTTCACCATCGTTTCCACCTGGTGTATTTTCTGCAAGATCAACTGCATATAATCCCGTCGCTGCTCCTGACTTGTCTTTTTTTCCTTTTCTGTAATAAGTATTGTTTCAGCATAACCTCTTGCAATAGCCAGGGGCGTTCGAAGATCGTGCGATATAATGGCGATAAAGTCTTTCCGTTCCCTCTCCGATTTTGTAAGGTTGTTTATAATTTGTGCAAGCAGATCTGCCATATTGTTAAATGCATGCGTAACCGGCGCCAGGTCATCCTCTTCATCTACTTGAAAACGGGCTGTGTAATCACCGCCTTCAAAGCGTTGCAACACATTTATCAGGCGATTAAAGCTTTTGCGGATGCGCATTAGATAAAAAACTGATAATGAGAGACAGTACGATAATAGCGATAAACACTTTGATAGCCAGGCTGTTTATATGGCTGTCTAAAAGCGTACCCATGATGTTCTCCGAACTTTTGCTGTCGAGAATTACATAGATATAACCTAACTTTTTTGTTTTTTCATATACCTCGGCTGCGGAAAAAATTTTTGGGTGAGAGGGATCCTTTTGGATCCGCCGCTTTTATATATTCGTGGCCTTGGTTTGCAATGTATTTGTTGATGTAAGCGAGCGGTATGGTCCAAAGCCTGATGTCGGCCTGCGGCGCATGAAAGGCAATTACCTTTCCGGCCGTATCTAAAAAATACACTTCCGCGGTCGGAATAAGCACCATGGCGTCATGAAAAACCGAATCCGCTTTTTGCTTGTTAATGCCGTCTTTATCGAAGGGCGATGTGAACTCGGCAATATGCGCCGCCACATCTTTACTCAGCAGTTGCGTGCTGGCCTGGTGGTAGTTGATGGATGCCAGATAGGTGATAACGATAAAAAGAATGCCTAGCACCGTGATCACGGAAAATACCAGGATGGCCATGCGTTTGAATATGCCGAACTGTCTTTCTTTCATTCTGAAAACCGGTATCCTTTTCCCCAGGAGGTTAATATGTACTGCGGGTAAGCCAAATTAGATTCAATCTTTACTCGCAAGCGGTTGATATGCGATGTGATGGTGTGCTCGTAACCCTCAAATGTGTATCTCCATATTCTTTCTAACAGGTCGTGACGGCTGAAGGTTTTGCCCGGATTGCTTGCAAGTTGTACCAGCAAATCAAATTCTTTTGCGGTAAGATCGAGCCGTTTCCCGGAAATGGTAGCTTTCATTTTATTACTATCGATAACAAGGTCTTTAAAACGGATCACTTTCATTTCTCCCTGTTCTTTTAAAACATGCTGTTCGGAACGGCGCAGCAGGGCTTTAATACGAGCCATCAGCTCCAATATGCCAAACGGCTTTGTTACGTAATCATCTGCACCCAGTTCTAACGCCAACACTTTATCGGTTTATCGGAATGACACTTCAGCATTACAATAGGAGCTTGAACCGCTTGCTGCCGCAAGTTTTTGCAAATCTCCATACCGCTGGTGTCTGGGAGCGTTATATCTAACAAGATCAAGTTAAATTCTTTGCTAGCAGCCTTTTCTATTGCTTCTTTGCCACTGGAACAGCAGGTAAGCTGGTACGGGCCGGAATCGAAATACAGGTTAAGTAACTTTGTTATTTCCGGGTCATCCTCTACTAAAAGGATACTGTTCATGTGATTGACTGGTTTATAAAAGCTAATTCAACTGTGAAAATAAACACATACTATCTTAGCAATGGGGCAATGACAAACATAAAGGCGATAAGAAAAATCCATGGAAAACAATTCTGAAACTAAATAGCATCCTATTAAAACCCGGTGACAGTATTTGTTTTAAAGGCGGACAAATATTCAGAGGAACCATTATAGTTGATTCTGCCGAATCGGGCGCAATTGGCCACCCCATTGTATTTTGTTCTGATGGTGATAGCAACGCTATCATCAATAGCGATACCACATCGGCATTTGTCGTAAATGGGGCCGCGTATATCAATATCCAGGATCTCCGTTTTAGCGGCGCCGGCAGGAAGAACGGCAACACGAAGGACGGAGTCGTGATCCGTAACGGCAATGCTATTTCAATCAACCATCTTGACATACGGGGTTTTCAGAAGGCCGGGCTGTTGATACAGGTGTCATCGAACATTGAAGCCAAAAATGTGTACGCGCATGAAAATGGATATGCCGGCATTGCAGTTGCCGGCATAAATGCAAAAGACAATTGCCGCAATATTTTGATACGAAATTGCAAAGCGGAAAACAATCCCGGCGATCCATCCAATCTTGACAACCACAGCGGCAATGGCATTATAGCAGGCTTCTGCAAAAACGTAACGATAGAGTATTGCACAGCAACCAATAACGGCTGGGATATGCCGAGAAAGGGCAATGGGCCTGTCGGCATCTGGTGTTACGAAGCAGATAGCGTCATTATTCAGCATTGCATTTCGTACCGCAGCAAAACCGCCGCCGGTGCTGCGGATGGCGGTGGGTATGATTTTGATGGCGGCGTTACCAATTCAATCATTCAATATTGTCTGTCGTACGAGAATGAGGGAAGCGCGTTTGGCATTTTTCCATATGCAGGCGCAAGCAAGTGGCAGAATAACACCATTCGATATAACATAAGCGAAAATGACGGAAATGTATCTGCTGCGCATGCTGGTGTATTTGTATGGAACAGCTCGCGTGATACGGCCCAGTTAAGAACCCTGCTGTTTTACAACAATGTCATTTATAATGAAGGTGGCGCGGCCATCAGTTATGAACGTGAAAGCGAGAATGCAGGTTTCCGTTTTTACAATAATATTTTTGTTGCAAAAGACACCCTCATTACTGGAAAGGAAACGTCGGTTGTCTATCTCGCCAATAATTGGTGGAGCTTTTCGGGCGGATTCAGCATGGGCAGCATCAAGAGCCTTGACGCATGGGCTATTGAAAAAAATAAGGAGCGATTGGGTACGGCCTTGGTTGGGCTAAATTTGAATCCGCAGTTTCAAAGTCCGGGCAAAACCACCTTGACAGATACGCTGCAATTAGCAACGTATTTCAACTACCGGATAACGGAGAATTCCGGTTTACGAAAAAGTGGTATTAACCTACAGGCCACATATGGCATTGATACGGGTAAAAAAGATTTCAATCAACAGCCGATGCTGGAAAACGGAATCGGCGCAAGTTTTTGAAATAAAAAATATTTAATTCCGTACACATGCCTTGAAAACAAAATTCTTGAACAGTTTGAAACTTAATATTCTTAATAAGTTCCAAAGAGGATAATCTTTGCAGATGATTCCTCAAAATGTGCAGTAATGACTGCTCCTCCGTTTACATCCCTTTTTACTTCCACCCCTTCATTGTGCCAAATAGATTTTGCGGCTGTTGATTTAGTTATGTAGGTATATTTCCCCTTTGCATTAGCAAACAATACCACACATCCCTTTCCTGTCTTTTGATTGATTTTTTCATATACCTCCGGGCTGCCGCCCGGCTCACCGGTTTTTATCATTTGAGCTGAAGTAATATCATCTCTTATCAACTTATATTTAGTTAAAACTGAATCAAATAGTTTTACTCCGTTATCAGATGTTTTTAAGATTTCGCCCCAAATTCCATTCTGTCCTAATATTAAAGAAGCAATATTGATGATCTGTGAATTCCGTGGCTCATCAGGTTGATAATGCGTCAAAAAAAGTACAGAGGGAATCCATCGGTCATAATCCAGAACTGAACGTACAAACCAACCTCTTGCAGGGCCAGGCTCTACAAAAATATTAGCATTGGTGTTTGGCAAAACACTCTTCCACAAAGGTGCCAGATCAAAATTGTGATAGTAAGGTCCGTTATTGATTATAAAATATTTGCCTGCTGATAGAAACTGTAATCCCACACAACGGCCGTCTTCAGTAATGTCAAAATCAAATATGGATTCAGGCGCTTCTTTGCAAACCTTATCAATGATCTTCGCCATATATTCCGGCTGTAAAAAAGCATAACGTCCACTTCTTTCCTGTGGTAAACTTTCTTTGTTGCCGTGATAATGATTCGCATCGTTACAGCCATACTGTCCAATGGCATCCCATTTAAAATAGGATACACCAAACTCCTTGGTGAGAGAAATC
>JBBJOD010000232.1:0-7889 GCA_037721715.1 Chitinophagaceae bacterium
TCAAGAAGTTCAAATTTTTTTTTATCTACGTAGTTGCCCGGATTCACTCGAACTTTTTCCACTATGCGGGCTGCGATTTCTGCCGCATTCGGCGTAAAATGAATGTCTGCAATCAAAGGAACATTGTAGCCCCTTCTGAGTAGTTCTTTTTTGATATTCAGCAGGTTTTCTGCTTCATTCTTGCTGGGTGCCGTAATACGAACCAATTCAGCACCTGCCAGTATACAACGTATGGATTGTTCTACCGTACCAAAGGTATCCATCGTGTCTGTTGTTGTCATTGTCTGAACACGGATGGGATGATCATTACCCAGCAACAGGTCGCCAACCTTTACTTCCAGTGTTTTCAACCTGCTGTATTCTGTGAGTGAGTTACAATACCGTTGCATAATGCAAAAATAGCTAAATTCGGCTATCATTGGCTATGAGCTCTCAGCTGTCAGCCTTCAGCTATCCACTATAGCCACCTAGTTACAGGTGTAAATAAAATCATTCTTCCTGGCGACTGCTGGTCAATAAATAAAAGCGGAAAGCTAATTACCAGTCTTTATCCTGGCTATTGGGTGAAGCATTTTTAGATTGCATTTTTTGCTGAACTTCCTTCTCCTTTTGAGCAAGCGCTTTGAGTAGTTGCTCAACCTGCTTTTTATTCAGCTTGCTCTGAGGCTGTTTTGGTTGTTGCGGCTGCTGGTCTTTATTCTCCTTCTTTTTGTTTTTTTCTTCTTTTTCTTTCTGGTCCTTTTTCTGATCTTCTTTTTGTTGTTGTTTTTTTTGTTCTGACAGTGCCTTTTGCAGGTTCTCCCTGGCTTCCTGATCTGTCGGGTCTAATTTAAGCGCACTCTTCCATGCATCAATGCTTTCCTGCAATTTTTGTTGTTTACTGAATGCAACTCCTTTGTTGTAGTAAGCTTTCTCCAGTACCGGCTTCTCACCGCTGTTCTTAATGGTTGCCTCATAAGAACTCACCGCTTCTGTTAGCTTGTTGGTTCTAAATTCGGCATTGCCAAGATTATAGCTGGCAACAGGGTCGCCCGGCGAAGCAATGATCGCTTTTTTATATTCACCGATCGATTGGTCGAAACTGTTTTGCTTATACAGCTTATTGCCGTTCCGGATAGACACATTTTCTTTTTGGGCATAGCAACAAGATGATATCAGCATCAAAGCAATAAACCGGGACATGTACTTCTTCAATTGGATTTAATTTTTCGTTCGGGCAATAACAATTCTGCCAGTAATAAAACAAACGCTGCCACCAGAAACCACTGGAAATAATTATAATAATGCACAAAAGCGTTATCGCCCATTGTTTTTTGCTCAATAGTGTCTAACTGGGCTTTTACTTTATTGGCCGCATCGTTGGTGTCATCTAAACGTAGATAAATGCCACTTGTTTCCTGGGCGAGTTGACTCAGCTCCCCTTCATTTAATTTGGTAATTATTGCGTTTCCCTGAGCATCTTTTCTTAATTCGCGGGTAGCATTGTCAATCAGCGGAACCCCTTCCGGGGAACCGATCCCGATGCAGTTGATCATTACACCAGTTTGGGCGAGGCCTTTTGCCAGTTGCAGAGCTTGCGGGTCATGATCTTCTCCGTCGGAAATCAAAACGATGGATTTATACTTACGTTCGTTGCTGTTGAAAGCAGTGTTACTAATGCGGAGCGCTTCGCCTATTACCGTTCCCTGTGAAGGGACCGCCTCCGGATTTGCATTTTGTATGAACATGCGGGCGGCGCCATGATCGGTTGTCAGCGGCATTTGAATGTACGCTCTTCCTGCAAATAACACAAGCCCGATGCGGTCATTTTCCATTTTATCCATTAGTCGAACAACAAGTTGTTTGGCTCTTTCCAGCCGGTTTGGCTTTACATCCTGGGCAAGCATGCTTTTGCTCACATCCAGGGCGATCATCACATCCACCCCTTTGCGGGAGACATTTTCCATTTTTCCCGGTTTCTGCAGGTTAGCAGCGGCCGCAACTATTGCTACCAGAGCAAGCATCGCCACTATAAACTTCAGGGCATACAATAAGGGAGAATATCCTTTAGTCAATTCTTTTATCAATGATGGTTCACCTATTTTCCTGATCCTGCTTTTTTTCCAGCTGATTACCCTTATAAACAGCACCAATAATACCGGAAGCAGTACCAATCCTACAAAATATTCGATATGTTGAAATCTGTACATGAATTGAAGCAAATTAAAACATTAGCCCATTACCAGTTTGGATTGACAGGAAATTGTATGTTAAATAGCTGTCAGCCATCGGCAAATGAACCATAACTCATAACTCCCCATTGACCATTCCCCCCTTCTCATTTCTTCCCTTCCATGAACCCATAGTGACTCAAGATCTTCTTCAAAATAGGAATTTGAGCAGCCGGGACATCATAAGCCGGATCTGCAGATTCTACCTGCAGTACGAAGAAATAGAGATGCTTATTCTCTTCTATCCAGCCGGTTACCCAGCCCAGTGAATGTCCGTTAGCAGAATGGCCCCAGCCCGTTTTATAACTAAGTCTATATAGAGGATTTTCCTCCTGTAACATCATCCTCTTTACGATTTGCTGCGTTCGGGTGAAAAAGGGCAACTGGTCAAAATAGAGTCTTTTAACGAGTCCTAATTGTTCATCTGCAGTGATTCTGATGGAGTTATCGAGCCAGAAAGTGTCAATTTGAGAAATAACCGCCCTGCCCTTGTCGGTGACAGCTGCATATCCCAGGCTATCCAGCCATTTCTGCATGGTATCTTTACCAATACGGCGCGCCAGTTCCTGGTACCAGGGTACAGCAGAAGCATTGAAAGCCTGTTTCATAGTAAGGTTCCGGTTCCATTCCTTTATGTTCCTGACAATACCATCCCATGGAATAACCGTGGATGAATCCATTACTTTACCTGTTTGAATACCAATCAATGAATTTACAATCTTAAAGGTGGAGGCTGGCAGGTAAGCGCTATCTCTGTAACGTGCAAGGTTGTATATCATAAAATTACCCTGGCCGTTATCATACAAGCCAAAACAGCCGATAAGATCTCGTTCCCCAAAAAATTTTTGAAGACTTTTATCCTGGGTTACATTGTTAGGTGAACAGCCCAACAGAGCCATGGAAAAAAAGGTAAAAATGTAAATCAGATACCGCATTAATAAATTTTTTGCAAAGGTAACAGGCGGAAATGATTATCTGGTCATTGTATCGATCTTCTTGTAATTTATCTGGATGTTAGGTGACTAGTTTTGAAGATGTAGCTGGACTTTGTTTTTATAGATATGAACAAGTTTGAGGTAAACGCCGTTTGTCCAGCCGAAACCGTCCTGCCCGGGATATTCGCCTCCACCCGCCTGGAGTTGGGTATCCTGAACGTTGTACTTTTCCATCATTTTGCCAGTTGCCTTGAAGACTTTTTCATTGAGAGCGATCCAGCGTTTTGCGATATCCGAGGCCAGTTCTTTCCGGTCATAATTTTCCAGTCCTTTAATGGTCACCCATTGAAGAGGTGCCCACCCATTGGGAGCATCCCACTGCTCACCGGTTTGGTTATTACTGGTAATAATGCCGCCTTCCTTTAACAATTTATGTTGTATGACAGTTGTTATTTTGCCAGCCTGCAATTGGGTAGCCACATTCACAAACATGGGGAAAACTCCTGCCGGGGTAATAACGGTATCCGCAATACTTTTTCGAAAGTTATAGTCGGTGAAGAAATCGACTTTTGCATTCCAACAGTACTTGAGAATAGCCGCCTTTCTTCTCGCTGCTTTGTTTATGAAGTTGTGGGAAGAAATTTTTTCATTGGTAAGTACTTTGCCTTTGGCGATATTCATTTCAAGGGCATAAAGCAGGCAATTTAGATCAACCGGTATGATGTCGGTTGTTTGAATGGTGGTAAGATTTTTTGCATCACTGAACCATCGGCTGCTAAAATCCCATCCGCTGGCCGCTCCTGCTCGCAGATGTGAGTACATTTCAGTTTTTTTCCGGAGCGACTTTTCCGCCGTTTCTACATCCTGGGCATAGCTTTCCTGGCGTGGGACGGAGTTATCGTCCCAATACCTGTTCATAATAGTACCGTCTTTCAATTTCACTATGCGCTTGTATACCTCACCGGCCCTGGTACTTGCAGACCCTTCCATCCAGTAATTGTATTCTTTTTCCATGGCTGGTAGAAAGATTTTAAAAACGTTCTCTCCCCTAATTTCTGCCAGCAGTGAAACCATCATGGAAAAAAAGGGTGGTTGCGAACGGCTCAGGTAATACGTGCGGTTGCCATTAGGAATATGGCCATACGTTTTAATGAGGTAGCTGAAATTTTTGACCATATCTTCAATGATCTCATACTCACCACTTTCCTGGAGACCTAGCATGGTAAAATAAGAATCCCAATAATAGATTTCCCTGAAACGGCCACCTGGTACAATGTAAGAATACGGAAGGGGCAATAGCGAGCTTCCAATGACCTTTTTGTCAGCGTCTCTTTTCAACGTTTTCCAAAGTTCTGTTATATGAGCGGCCACATCAATGCCAGTGTTTGACTGGTAATTTTCTGCAGGGTTGGTTGGTACCAGAAAATTGGCTTCAACGAATAATTTCAGGGAATAGCGTACCAACGGGTTATTTTTCAACTTCATGTAATCAGCTAAGATAACCGCCGGATTCCTTTTTGGCACACAATCCACAAAAGTTTTTCCATCTGGAAATATCTTTGCCATTTGTACATCTGTAAATAACTGTCCATAAATTTTGTCGGGAGCAGGGTATTGCTGTGCAGAAATTGATAGTAGGTTACCGGCAAAGAGAAATAGCCACACCAAATGTTTCATACAGTAAGATTAAGAACTGCAAATTACCGCTAAACTTTCATAGCCTGCAATTTGCATGGCCTAATAGCTTAGACCAGGCTACTTATACAATTTCTTTGATGGAGGATCGCTGCTTTAGCACACCAAATTTCCGTTGCCATATTATGATAGGTAGGCTTGCAGATCCAGGTAAATCCGGGTATGCGCTTTACTATTTCTTTAATCCTATCTCGCGCAAACGTTCATCGAGATACTCTCCCGCCGTTGCATCGGGATAGGCTTTCTGATGCGTTTCGTCGATGCAGCTTTCAAGGCAGGCCAGGCTCATTTTGCTTTTCGGATGCAAAAAGAAAGGAATCGAAAACCTTGAAGTGTGCCACATCTGCCTTGGGGGATTCACCACCCGGTGTGTGGTGGATTTAAGCCGGTTATTGGTAAGCCTTTGAAGCATATCACCCACATTTACTACGATTTGATCGGGTAACGAAGTAACGCCTACCCATTCATTTTGCTTCGTGAGAATCTGCAATCCATCCGCTGAGGCACCTACTAACAGCGTAATCAGGTTGATGTCTTCATGTTGTTCAGCGCGGATCGCTGATTTTGGCTCATGGGTGATCGGTGGATAATGTATGGCCCTTAGTATTGAATTACCGTTATGCACAAACGATTCGAAATAGTTTTCATCCAGTTCAAGATACAATGCGATAGCCTGCAGCAAAGCCCGGCCCGATTTCTCAAAGGCTTTATAAGCGCTGCGGAACGTAGGGGTGAAAGGAGGCACATCCTGTACACTAACGTTTTCAGGATATTCTGACTGAACGGGATCATTGTCTTCTACCGTTTGTCCAAACTGGAAAAATTCCTTAAGATCCGGGGCATCGCTGCCCTTTGCATGTTCCTTACCGAAAGAAGTATACCCCCTTTGTCCGGCTAGTCCTACAACTTCATACGTTCTTTTTTCATCTGAAGGCAATGCAAAAAACTGCTGCACATATTTATAAAGGTCAGCAATCAGTTCATTAGGGATCCCGTGGTTTTTTACAGCCACAAAACCAACTTCCTCGTAAGCCTTGCCTAAATGGTTTACAAACAATTTCTTTTTTTCCGGGTCACCGGATAAAAAATCTTCAAGATCAACTACAGGTATAGACATGATATCGCACGCATTTTACGTTAATAAGGTATTAATTACTTTTACGCATAAAATTATAATTTTTGATGCAAAGAACTGCTTTAATGTTCCTGGCTGGATGGGTGATAGGTTTACTTTCATGTTCTCCGCGGTACAATAAATTTATTTCCAGTTATCCTGACGATAGCAAATCGGGCAATCCTGACTACAGTCGGCTGAATTGCTGGGCGGCACATCCGTATAAAAGAGATCCATCCGATAGTATTCCGGCTCCTCTCGTCCAAAAGACAATGAAAGACTCAACTGTAGACGTTTTTTTTGTACATCCCACCACCCTTACCTCAAAAGAAGATACCAGCTGGAATGCCGCTATCAATGATGCCCGGATAAATGCTAAGACTGATTATTCCACTATTTTATACCAGGCCAGTGTTTTTAACGAATGCAGGGTTTTTGCACCCAGGTACAGGCAGGCACATGTACGGTCGTACTACACTTCAGATGCTGTTACTGCAAAAAAGGCATTTGACCTGGCCTACCAGGATATTAGGGAATCTTTCAAGTATTACCTTGAACATGAAAACAAGGGAAGGCCCATTATTATCGCTGCGCACAGCCAGGGCAGCACGCATGCGCAACGATTGTTAAAAGAATTTTTTGAAAACCGCCCGTTGAAAAACAAGCTGGTTGTAGCTTATATCTTCGGAATGTATATTCCGTTTGATTATTTCAAAACACTTACTATGTGCAACGATTCTATTCAAACAAGCTGCCTGGTTGCCTGGCGGACCTATAAACAAGGTTATGAGCCTGATTTTGTAAAAAAGGAAAAAAGTTCCGGAATGGTTACCAACCCACTTACCTGGAAAACTACTACCGAACATGCATCGTATGAACTTAACAAAGGAGGTGTAATAACCGATTTTAGCAGGTTGCGGCCCCGGATAGCAGATGCAAAAATTCATGACGGCATACTTTGGATAAACCAGCCACATATTCCGGGCGGTTTTTTATTACGCATGAAAAATTTCCACGTGGGAGATATTAATCTTTTTTATGTAAACATCCGCGAGAATGTCCGGCTGCGGATTCGTTCCTACTGGAAGCAGTGAAATAAAAAAAATGCCCGTCTTAAAGACCGGTTTAAGTTTGCTAAAATTCAGCATTCTTTGGCGTCCTCGGAAAGGCAATAACATCCCTGATATTGGTCATTCCGGTCACAAATTGCACCATGCGTTCAAAGCCCAGGCCAAAGCCTGCATGCGGCACAGCGCCAAACCTCCGGGTGTCAAGGTACCACCAAAGTTCCTCTGCAGGAAGGTTCATCTCTTTCATCCTGGCTTCCAACTTATCCAGGCGCTCTTCTCTCTGAGAACCGCCAACAATCTCGCCAATTCCAGGTGCGAGGATATCCATGGCAGCCACCGTTTGTCCATCATCATTCTGGCGCATATAAAACGCCTTGATGCCTTTGGGGTAGTTGGTGAGAATTACCGGCTTTTTAAAATGTTTTTCCACCAGGTAACGCTCGTGTTCGCTTTGAAGATCTACCCCCCAGTCTTCAATCAGGTATTGAAATTTCTTTTTCTTGTTGTGGTTGCTTTCTCTGAGTATTTCAACCGCTTCTGTATAGGTGAGGCGTTCAAAGTCGTTGTTGGCTACAAATTCCAACTTTTCCATCAGTCCCCATTCACTTCGCTCTTGCAGCGGCTTTTGTTTTTCTTCGTCAGCAAGCCGTTGCCCAAGGAAACTGATATCATCCTTGTTGTGCTTCATAACATAGCTGATAATGTATTTTATAAATTCTTCAGCAAGGTTCATGTTATCTTCCAGGTCGCAAAATGCCATTTCGGGCTCTATCATCCAGAATTCTGCCAGGTGCCTGGTCGTGTTGGAGTTCTCTGCCCTAAAAGTTGGACCGAAAGTATAAATCTCGCTCAGGGCCATAGCGGC
>JBBJOD010000233.1:0-7883 GCA_037721715.1 Chitinophagaceae bacterium
CCCGGTACCTGGAAGGGATCAATGTTATCAGGAAACTGGTGACCTTTCATTAGCTGAACCCCGTTAATGGTTTCACGATACTGGCTGTTGGCTTCCCGACCTACAGTGTAGGAAACGCCTGCACGTGCCATCAGATCACCTTCGTACGTACAATCGATAAAAACTTTTGCGAGGATGGTCTGGTTCGTAACTGCTTGCGGTTTATAAGCATTTTCCACTGTAATTTCTTTTATTTGTTTCCCTTCCTTTTTAAGACCTGTAAGGCGGTTCTCCAATAAAACGGTTATGCCTGCCCGTTGTACATAGTCGTTAAAAATCGCTTCTGCCACCTTTGGCTCAAATATCCATTGTTCAAACTTTCCGTAATGTGCACCTACCCGGCGATAAAAGTCTCTTGACAGGCCTGTCACCACATATTTGTTCCCGATGTCTGTATAGCCAAGGCCTCCTGAACTCATTCCACCTAAGTGTCTTCCGGGTTCAATTAGAATGACCGTTTTACCCATTTTCTTAGCGGTAAACGCAGCAATTACGCCGGCTGCGGTGCCACCATATACACAGATATCTACTGTTTGTGGTTTTAACTTTATAAGAAGAGCGCTATCCATACCTGCAGATGGAAAATGTATTGAAATCACCAGCATCGAAAACAATGCGCATTTTAGCGTTAGCATGGAATAAAATAATGGCTTTTTAACTTTTGCTGAATAAAGGAAAAAATGTAAAAGAGTGCGACGCAACGGCTGTTTCATAGTAGCAATTTAGTTTGACAAAAAAAAACCAACACATATTTTTAAACCCTGGCAAAGTATAATTTTTATGTGTACGGAATTAATACTTTTAATTTTTAAAATCGCTTCTGGACCAGGCCACTGATAAGGATTCAGGCGCTGACATTGGTTGTTTTAGAACAAAGAACTTACTGCTTTCATTTAGTTAGAAGACGTCAAAAATTGTTGTTGACTCAGTAACTTACCTTTAAGCTTCTCATAGCTAACCTGCTGAACATTTATCTGCTCATCAATAGCAATTGATGCGGCGGTTGCCGCCGACTCGCCAAGAATCATAAAAACCGGCTCCATCCGGATAGAACCAAATGCGATATGTGTACTGGACAAACATACGGGTACAAACAGATTTTTGCACTGGGCTTCTTTAGGAATAATAGCGCCATATGAAATGCTATAAGGTTTCGGCGCTTTTACTCCAATGTCTCCTTCATTTTGAACATAGCCATCATCTTTAACATATCGTTGAATATTATGGGAATCCAGGGTATACGAACCCATACCGATTGGATCAGGTACTTCTCTTTTTGACAGTATCTCATTTTCTGTCATTACGAAAGCACTGACCATTCTTCTGGCTTCACGAACATAGATCTGGTGGGGCCAGTTCCCGTTATCCATAAATTCATCTTTTGCAAGTCCCCAGGTATTAAGTTCTTTTTGCATGTCAGCGGGTATTCTTGGGTCCGTTGACAGGAAATACAGTAATCCTTTCTGGTAGGTTTCATGCTCTTTGATGATCGCTTTTCTTCTTTCATACGATGCATCAGGATAGTCGTAGTTCATGCCGATATTGTCGCTGCTGAAAGGCCCGTGGTTATTGGTATCGGTTTTCCGGTTAGGAATGGGATCAAATTTGTTGAATAACTCCCGCCAGCCGGCATTAAATACCCTTACAAGCAACTCGTATTGGGCGGGATCGTATCCCTCAGGTTTTGCAAATAGCACCCTGTTTTCAGGGTTGTTGGTCAGGCACATCCGAAAACAATAGGCTTGCAACTTTTTATCACCTTCTCCTTTCACGCCAGGCTTTTCCGCGGAGATACGTGGAAGAAGCCCACTGGACGGATTACCTGGAATTTTGTAAGGATCTATATTCGTTTTAAAATAATGACCATGGTGCAATACTCCTGTTTGTACTCCGTTCCATTGCTCATTGTAAACACTATTTGCTTCTCTTCCCACATGGTAGCTTACGCCGGCGGAGGCCATCAAATCCCCTTCGTATGTGGCATCAATGAACATTTTACCGCTGAAACTTTTTCCGCTTACAGTACGGATGGAAACAATTTTCCCTTCCTGCATTTTTGTTCCTTTTTCACGATCGAGCCATTCATCCCGCAGGACTTTAATTTTATTTTCCCTTACAAAATCCTCAAAAACCTTTTCTGCTGCATGTGGCTCGAAAATCCACATAGTTCTTTCTTTCCCATCCATAGCAGGAGTACCCTGCCCCTTATTTCCATACTCTTCTTTTTTCTGCCAAACCCATGATGAGTCATTCTGATAATGCAGGAAAATCCGCTGGTAGAAGCTCCTGGCAAGTCCGCCTATAACAGATTTATTGCCGGTATCAGTAAAGCCCAGGCCCCCGGAAGATAATCCACCCAAATGTTTATCGGGAGAAACAATGATAACTGTTTTTCTCATCTTAATCGCCTGCACCGCTGCAATCACTGCGGCAGGAGTACCACCATATATTATGATGTCAGCTTTGTATGCATTGTTATCAGCGTTGCTTTTACAGGAAAACAGGCTAAGTAGCATACAAATAATCTGAAGCCTGATGGTTGTTTTTATCATTTTTATTTTTTCTTTTATTTATGAGAAGTGTTTGCCTTATCGGTTTTGGCGTTTGCTAAATGATAGGTCAATAATCTCTTATCTTTCATTGCTTAAGGAACGTTAAGTCAGGATCAGGCAGCATATATTTCTGCTGTCTTCTACTGCAGTGTAAAGCAAAAAGAAGTTTAGTACCCTTTATTTTGAACTAATTGCTTATTGGTTAAAATATCAATATTTGGAATTGGCCATAAATAGTCACGGGCAGCATTAAACGTTCTTAATTCGACCACCCTCATTTCTGCCTTGTTAGGTACATTAGTATAATCAGGGGTTCCGTTATCATCAATAACAGGAGCAGCCGCCAGTTGTCCTTTTGGAATTCTTCCATAAAATATTCCATTCATGACTTTTTCAGCGATCTTCCACCTGCGAATATCAGACAACCGCAGACCTTCAGAAGCCAGCTCATATTTGCGTTCTTTCCTTACTATAGATCTCAGTTGTTCCTGGCTTCTGCCTGAAGCAACCCGCGGCATGCTTACTGTAGGGCGCTGTCTGACCTGGTTAATGGCATCATAAACACTTTGGTCAATAGCATTAGCTTCGATCTTTGCTTCAGCATAAATTAGCAGTACTTCTGCATAGCGCATTAGGATGACATTCAACTCCGAATTCGCACGGTCATCCTTATCAATCAAGTCCACATATTTTCTCCAGCAATAACCCGTATAGGTTGCGAAAGCATGTGTAGCTTCCAGATTATCCACCCTTGTTGCCGGAGTGGTATTATAATTCCAGGTTTTAAGACTGTCCTTATGCGTTTCAAATTGAAAATTATAAAAATTAGATCCCGGTAAAGCAACTGTAAATCCTAACCGGGGATCCCTGTTTTCATAAGGGCTGTTCACCTTATAAAGCGGAGATTTGTCTATAGTCAACCCATCAATACACTCATACGAATCAATCAGGGTTTGGCCGGGAACTTTGTTTGAAGCGCCCTGCCCCATGCGTGATAAATAGTTTTGAGGTGTAGATTGAGTGCGGGTACCTTTTAAATATTGCAATGAAAAAATAATTTCGGTCGACGTTTGGCCTGCATAGGTAAATAGCTGACCATAATTGTTATGGAGCTTGTAGGTATTCATATCCATCACTGCTTTAGCAGATTTGGCTGCCTCATCCCATTTTTTATTGAATAAAGCAGTTCGCGCCCTGATAGCAAGCGCTACTCCTTTTGAAGCACGGCCGGTGTTTAAACCGGTTACATTTGCAGGAAGGTTTTGTGCCACTTCATTTAATTCAGCCAAAATAAAATCCGTCACTTCATCCTTCGTATTCTTTGGAACCTGGGCCGCCTCTAATGTTAAACTTTTCATTACCAGAGGAACATCTCCATACAGTTCAATTAGGTTACTGTATGCATACGCCCTAATGAAACGGGCTTCGGATTTTGTTTGCTGATACACATTATCAGGTATTTTACCCTCGAGCCTGTTCATGTTGTCCAGTACAAAGTTGCACCTGCCAATGGCTCTGTAGCTTTCCCTCCATACAGTAAGGCTGAAACCGTTATCACTGTCATGGCTTCCTTTTCCCAATTGTTGCAAAGTACTGTTGTTCCTATCCCACCCGATGTCTGTAGCAGCATCCAGTAAAAACATGGTAGGCATAGCATCAGAAGGTGAGTAATTTAACGCTGCATAGCAACCGTTGAGGGCTAATTGTAATTCTGTTTCATTAGAAAAGAAAGTAACGTCGGAAGGGCCTTCCAGCGGATTCTTCTCTAAATATTTCTTACATGATATATTGATAGTGAATAAAGCTATAAGGAGTAACCAGTGAATTGATTTCATTGTTGTTGTTTTTGAATTTTAAAAATTAACATCCACGCCTAAGGTGTATAACTTAACCTGCGGATATTGATTTCCAGTACCCACCGGCGCTTCCACATCGTATCCGTTCCAGAAATTATCCCTCGTAAAAAGATTTGAGCCACTTAGGAAGAATCTTAAACCCTTAATCTTCGACTTTGCTATATAATCCAATGGAACGTTGTAGCCGATCTGGAGATTTTTCAACCGCAGGTAAGAAGCGTCTTTCATCCAGAAAGTGGAGTTCTTCTCATTATTTGCCTCGCTAAAAGCTAATCGTGGAAACACCGCGTTTGTATTAGTTGACGTCCAACGGTTTTTATGTTGCTCCTGAACAGTGCCCCCTAAAAAGAAAGGCATGATTCCCTGTTGATATAAATAACCGTTAGCTTTGCCTACCCCCTGCAAAAAAATATTTAAGGTAAAGCCCTTGTAACCGGCATTTATGTTTGAACTGTAGGTGTACCTGGGAATAGTAGATCCGATAATGACATTATCGTTGTCATTGATGATCCCATCATTGTTCTGATCTTTGTATTTGATATCGCCGGGCTTAATAATACCGAATTGTTTAGCGGAGGCATCAACTTCTGCCTGTTTCTGAAACAAGCCTTCGGACACTAATCCGTATATAGAATTTATGGAATACCCTTCCCGGTTTTGAGTAAGCGAACTTTGATTAATCCCCTTCAGATCAACAATCCTGTTTTTTACATCCGATACATTTACAGTGACGTCATATTTAAATTTATTAATCGCACTTCTATAGCCAATACCGAGATCCCAGCCTTTGTTATTCACTTTACCCGCATTCTGAGCAGGTGCGTTCAATCCTACAATTAAAGGAATATTCAGGTTTAACAAAATGTCCCTTGACTGATTAGAATAGTATTCAGCAGTAATCGTTAATTTCGAAGAAAACAGGGTCGCATCAAATCCAATATTTGTCATTTCGGTAGTTTCCCATGAAATATTTGGATTCGCCATATTGTTCAATGCTGCCGTACTTACAATTTGCCTGGCGAAGGTATAAACGCCTATGTTCATAATGGAAGCAAATGGATAATTTCCAATATTCTGGTTGCCTAAACGGCCCCAGGAGCCTCTTATTTTAAATTCGTCAATTACCCCTTTTAAAGGCTGCATAAATTTTTCTTCTGAAAGGCGCCATCCGGCGGAAAAGGAAGGGAAGAAACCATATTTCCGACCTTCAGCAAAACGGGAAGAACCATCATAACGTCCATTGATTTCAAGCAGATACTTCTCTTTATAGTCATAATTAACCCTGCCAAAAAATGACTGCAAGGCCCATTCTGCCCCATTTCCACTTGCCTGCTGGTTGGCTGCAGAGCCGGTATTAAGTATAGGATAATCCGGAAGAATAAAATTATCACGGAAAGCGGAGACGAAATTATTGCTGAAGTCTTCCCTTGAAGCCCCGGCAAGCACTTTAATACCGTTGTCTCCAAATGCTCTATCAAACGTGAGGGTTCCTCTGAAATTATTAAATAAAGCCCTGTTAGAAGATTCAGTAAGTGTGGTTCTGGCAGGAGCAAGGAAACTTTTTGTTCCGTCAGGTTTATAAGTTTGTATAGCGCGGTTAAAATTTTTATCAAAAGATTCTGAATACCTGGGAGCTACCCTGATTTCGGCGCTTAACCAGTTAACAGGTTTATATACCAAGGAGGCATTAAGAGAAGCAGAAGGGTTATTGCCTTTTCTAAAACCCCCTTCCCTGGTCATGGCAATAGGATTATCTCCATTCCACCCTTCTCCCCAAGTGCCTTTAGAGTTTATTCCTATCTGGTTAGCCGGTATCCTGTTCATCCAATGGAAAACTTCTTCGGTACCACGTCCAGGTTCTGTAGTAACAGCATTTACCAGTTGAAGATCGAATTGGGCCGAGAGCTGTTCTGAGAATTTGACATCAACATTATTACGTAGGGTAAACCGTTTAAAGCCTGAACTTTCAATAAATCCTTTTTGATCAAAATATCCAAATGAAGTCAGAAACCGAATTTTATCACTACCTCCATTTAAACTAAAAAAATGATTCTGCATGAGACCCGAACCCGTCAGCACTTCTTTCTGCCAATCGGTATTAGGATAAAGATCATTGTTGCCAGCGCCCTCAACGGCGTACTTGTCAACTAATCCCTGTGAGTACAGTGGAGCACGGCCTACGTTTACATAGGCTTCGTTGGTTAAAATCATATGGTCTATGGCATTGGCCATATGCGGCAGGTTGGTGGGTGTTTGCAGGCCTGCATATGCATTGTAATTAAACGATAACTGATTAGCCCTTGCTCTTTTGGTAGTTACCAATATTACCCCGTTTGCTGCCCTGGATCCATAGATAGAAGCTGAAGCAGCATCTTTTAAAATTGAAATGGACTGTATAAGATTTGGGTCGACACTATTCAAAGGGGCCTCAATTCCATCAACAAGAACCAGTGGTTCCTGCCCGGCCCCGATAGTGCCTACACCCCTGATGCGGATTGTTCCCTGGTCACCACCAGGCTTTCCGGATCGTTGAACAACAGTAACTCCCGGAGCCATACCCTGTAACGCAGCAGACGCCTGGCCTACCGGCCTTTGCGTAAGCTCTTTGCTGCTTATTGTAGAAACTGCACCGGTCAAATTCACTTTTTTCTGCGTTCCATAACCCACCACTACCACTTCCTCAGTTTGAATATCTTTTTGCTTTAAAGAAATGTTTAGTTCTGCCGCTTTCGATACAGCCACTTCAACAGTTTCAAAACCAATATAAGAAAAAATCAAAACTCCCCCATTATCAGGTACAACAATAGCAAAGTCTCCATTTGGATCTGTGACTGTACTTGTTTGGGTTCCTTTTACATTTACGGTCGCTCCTCCCAACGGATCACCGTCATCATCCGTGACTTTTCCCGTTACCTTTATTGGCGGCACCGCCAGAGGCGAATTGAATGCTTTATCTTCTTGAGCATCTCCGTCCTTTTCCCTGATGACTACCATATGATTTAAAATGGTAAAAGCGAGTTGCTGACTTTTCGAACATTCGTCAGGCACTTGCTCTACTGAAGCACCACTAATTTTAATTGACCCCTTTTCTGCTTTGTGCAATAGTGCTTCTTTATAAACAAACGTATTACCCGTCTGCTTCTTTATGTCCCTGAACACTTCCTTTAGCGAAACGTTATTTTTTGAAATACTTATATTTTGCGGATAACCTTTTGCATTGGCGTGCGGATAAAATACGAGCATAAAAACAGCGGAGAATTTCAAAATTTTTATGATTTTGACTATCGCCTTTATCTTGATATAGAAGAAGTTACGGCAAGTAATTAATGGCATTGTACGTTAAATTTTGATTTTATAATTACTGATTCTTATATATGAAAATACATTACTGTCCGACTAAATTACCTGGAATATTGAAGGTCAACGTTTTACCCAC
>JBBJOD010000234.1:0-7818 GCA_037721715.1 Chitinophagaceae bacterium
GCCCTAAAACCTTTTTATACCTACTGTTCCTTTTTTTATCTTGCAAATATTTATGAGAATTTACGATGACACATACCGGCACCAGGGATTGCGAAAAAAACTAGTGTCAGTACTACGCAACAAAGGAATATCTGATGAAAAAGTATTAGCTGCCATCAACAATATACCCCGCCATTACTTTCTTGATACGGCGTTTGATGAAATTGCCTATGAAGACAGGGCGTTTCCGATCGGCGAGCAGCAGACCATTTCGCAGCCTTATACTGTTGCCTATCAAACGGAGCTGTTACAGGTGAAGCCTTACGAGAAAGTTCTTGAAATAGGTACAGGCAGTGCGTACCAGGCATGTATTCTTGCGGAAATAGGGGCGCAGGTTTATACCATTGAACGCCAAAAGCCGCTTTTTGAACTCGTAAAAAAATTTCCGTTTAAAATAAAATACCGGAACATTAAATTTTTTTTTGGTGATGGATACGAGGGACTTCCCACTTATGCCCCTTTTGACAAGATAATAGTCACCGCTGCGGCTCCTTTTATTCCAGAAAAGCTGGTTCAACAACTTAGATCCGGGGGTAGAATGGTGATACCGGTTGGCGAAAAAGTTCAATGCATGTTGCGGTTAACCAGGAACCTCAGCGGTGGTATGGAACAAGAAGAGTTTGAAAATTTTTCATTTGTGCCTATGCTCGGGGGTAGAAATTTATAGAAGTCGCCTCCTACGTATTTATTCACATTATCATGCCCCGCAGGTAAACAAATCGTCCGGGGTTAAAATTTCTCCAGCATAGAAAAAAAGAAACTGCCTTCAATAGCAGCATTTTCATCGCTGTCGCTGCCATGTACTGCATTTTCACCGACTGAAGTGGCAAACAGTTTACGAATCGTTCCCTCTTCTGCCTTTGCCGGATCCGTAGCACCAATTATCTTTCTGAAGTCAGCAACGGCATTCTCTTTTTCAAGTATGGCAGCTATGATGGTTCCACTGCTCATAAATTCTACAAGGCCACTAAAAAATGGCCTTTCTTTATGTACCTCGTAAAATTCGCCGGCTTTTTCAGGGGTTAACCGGGTAGTCTTTAAGCTGATGATTTTAAACCCGGCTTTTATTACTTGGTCAAGAATGGCCCCGGTATGTCCATTTGAAAATGCATCCGGCTTAATCATCGTAAATGTTCTGTTCGTCATAAATTGTCTTTTGGCTGGCAAAATTATACTTTACCGGTGAGTTTTCGCTGTGAACTTTAGTGCTGCACAAAATACCAGGCATGCCTGTTCTTAGCAAACCGTTAACCCGCCAGTCAAAGTCAAGAGTATAGCCATACAGCAAATCTGCCCGGGCAGGTTTTAGAATGACTCTTTTTTCTGCTAATGTTAAAAATAAGGGTTTAAATAGTTGTTAATTCAAAACACTGCCGATAAACTCTAAACTTTTAATACCTTCGCAGCCGTTTTATGAAACCCGTATCAGAAATTTTTTCCCAGTTAAGTGAACCGAAAAATATCGTTGTCACCATGCACCAGAAGCCTGATCCTGATGCAATGGGCTCGGCACTAGGTCTTTACTTATTTTTGGAACACCTGGGACATACCGTAAAGGTTGTTTCACCAACTAACTGGGCTACCTTCCTTGACTGGATGCCAGGAAGCGACAAAGTGTTGGATTACGAGAATTATAAGCAAAGAGACAAGGCGGAGGCTGCGCTTTTAGGTGCGGACTGGTTATTCTGCCTTGACTTTAACAACATTTCGCGCACACGTAATATGGCGCCGCTGATAAAAAATCTAACCTGTAAAAAAATCCTGATAGACCACCACCAGCAACCAGAGACCGAAAGTTTTGATTTTGGAGTCAGTGATACCAACAAAAGTTCAACCAGTGAAATGGTGTATGATTTTATTGTCCAGAGCGGTCA
Organism: Chitinophagaceae bacterium; assembly: GCA_037721715.1. Classification (GTDB taxonomy): domain Bacteria; phylum Bacteroidota; class Bacteroidia; order Chitinophagales; family Chitinophagaceae; genus JADCRZ01. Next base: position 1,914 of record JBBJOD010000234.1, read on the forward strand.
TTCCGGTAAGATAGATACAGCTATAGCGGAATGCCTTTATGCTGGTGTGATGGGCGATACTGGTTCTTTCAGGTATCCGTCGGCAACTGAGTCACTGCATCTGATGGTAGCAGGACTAAAGTCAAAGGGTTTGCTTCATACAAAAGTTCATGACAATATCTACGATAATTACCTGGAAAATCGTTTACGCTTTATTGGGCATGTGTTACAAAACAGGATGGAAATATTATACGAATTTAATTCGGCATTGATTGCGGTGCCTAAATCTGATCTTATTAAGTATGATATTAAAACAGGTGATACAGAGGGGCTCGTGAATTTTCCACTTTCTATCCAGGGTATCAAAATGGCCGCTTTGGTTATCGACCGGGACGAAGAACGTAAATGGAGCTTCCGTAGCAAGGGAGATGTTGATGTGAATACTTTTGCCAGGACTTATTTCAACGGGGGTGGTCACTTTAACGCTGCCGGCGGCCGCAGTTACGACCCGCTTGAAAAAACGGTGCATACATTCAAAACGGCTATCAAAGAAAACGCTTCACAATTACAATAAAATAAATATGACAAAAATTACATCGTTTTTTCTTTTATTAAGCTCACTGGCAATGTTTACCTCCTGTAACAGTAATACTAGTTACAAGAAAACGGCAAGTGGCATAATGTACCAGGTTGCTTCAAAAGGTGATGGTCCCCTTGTTAAGAAAGGTGAATTGCTTAAATTTCATTACTCCCAGAAGTTGAATGATAGTTTAATGTTCTCATCGTTTTCCAGTATTCCAACCTATGCCAAGGTTGACAGTGTCGGCGCGATTTACAGCCCATTGGAAGTATTGGAATTTTTACACAAAGGAGATAGCGTTATAATCGTGCAGCTTGCTGATACTATTATGAAAAAAATGCCGCCGGGACAGCAATCACCGTTAAAAAAAGGTGATAAAGTAACGCTTACCTTAAAAATTCTGGATATACTGAAGACTGACGAACTGGCCCAGGCAGACCAGGCAAACGAATTAAAATCAGAAACAACGAGGGAATTGTCTACTATCGAGAATTACCTGGCTTCAAAGAAGATAGCGACTCAAAAAACAGAGAAGGGTGTTTTTGTTGCTATTCAGTCTGCAGGCGAAGGGGCCACTGTTGATTCAGGAAAATTTGTTTCGGTAAATTATACGGGAAAATTATTTCCCGCAGAAAAAGTAACTACGGAAAAAGTGTTTGAATCCAATGTCGGTAAGGACCCGATTCAGTTCACCATAAATAGCGGGCAGGTTATTCCAGGATGGGACGAAGGGCTTAAGATGTTGAAAAAAGGTGGTAAAGCAACATTATACATTCCTGCAACACTAGCTTATGGGCAGCAACCCGGACCAGGCGGGAAACCTTTCGAAAACTTGATTTTTGACGTAGAGGTGGTTGACGTGGCAGATAAGGCACCAGCTCCAAAACAACTACCGGAAATGCCGGGCCAGCCACAGATCCCGGGTCAGCAAAATCCAAATCAGCAAAATCCAAATCAGCAAAACCCAAATCAACAAAACCCAAATCAACAAAATCCAAATCAGCAAAATCCTCCGAGAGGCAACTAGTCGATAAAGTTTACCACAAGGGCATCAGTTGGCTTTATGCCGACTGGTGCCTTTTCATTTTGACCAAAAAATCGGGTCAGGCGTAATGATAAGCCTCCACTAGTTTTATTGCCTCAGCAGCTTCTCTAACATCATGTACGCGGAGGATGTTTGCGCCATTTAACAGGCTAATGGTATGCAATACTGTTGTGCCATTCAATGACTCTTCTACTGTAATGCCCAGTGTTTTATAAACAGTGGATTTACGGGAAAGTCCTGCCATCAGTGGTCTATCGAATATTTTAAAAATGGACAGGTCTTTTAGTAAGCGCAGGTTATGTGAAGCGTTTTTCCCAAATCCAAAACCAGGATCAATAATGACATCGTTTATCCCGGCGTGTTTGCAGGTTTCTAACCTGATTATAAAGTAATCCAGCACTTCTTTAGAAACATGATCGTAAGATGGCTGTAGCTGCATAGTACCCGGGGTTCCTTTTATATGCATGCATACATAAGGAACGTTTAAGGTACCAACGGTTTCTATCAACGCAGGGTCCAGGGTGCCGCCGCTGATGTCGTTCACCATTCCTGCGCCAGCGGCTACGGCCGCACTGGCAACCCTGGAATAGTAGGTATCAGTAGAAATGATAGCTTCGGGGAAATTTCGATGCAGTGATTCAATCGAAGCAATGGCCCGGTTCAATTCCTCTTCTACACCTACCTGGACACTTCCCGGCCTTGTACTTTGCCCACCTACATCAAGAAATGTTGCACCCTCGGTGAGCATCTTTTCTGCCTGTTTGAGAATTTTATCTACCCCCTGGAAGCGGCTTGCGGGATAAAATGAATCTGGGGTGACGTTTATGATACCCATAATGATAGGCTTATCAATCATCACCAGCTTTCCGTTACAGTTAAGGGTAAACATTATATGTTTCAATCATTGTTTTACAAAAAATAAATTTAATTTTCCAAATGTATCAAATCTAACGCTTGCAATGTTGTGCCTTCGATTTATCGCCAGCAAAGCACTATTATGTGGGATGGTAGGAAATTTAAATTTCGTTAATCAGGCAATGTAAACATATTTGTAATGAGCCATATGAACATGGAAATAATGCACCTGACAAAAGAACTGATGACGGAAATTCACCGGCTCACTCTTCAAATTTCACAGCTGCAGGTATTGGGTGATGTACGGCCGATCTCAGATTCAGTTTGCTCGGTTTCTTCATTGCCGGCAAACGATAAAATCAGGCATTATAGCTACGACTTTATAAAATACCTTGTAAGCACTCACGCAGCCGGCCATGGCATTAATCACCTGGAGTCATTGTTTGAAAAAGGAGCTTTAACTAATGAAAATTTGTGTGCGGCGTTAAAAATCAAGCTTGAAATGCTGCGATGCGTTATAAAGGGCTTCAAGCAAACCGCAGAATCGGGCATTGAACCGAATTAGTTTGCGTTTTAAAACAAATGGTTACAAAAATATATAATGAAGCTACTTATTTCAATCTCCCGGATAATTGTTGGAGTACTCTTTATTTTTTCTGGCTTGATTAAAGCAAATGATCCGCTTGGCTTAAGTTACAAAATGCAGGAGTTCTTCGAGATTTGGGGATGGACTTCCCTCAACAATTTTACATTGGCACTTGCTATATTGATAATTGCATTTGAAATTATTGCAGGAGTTGCTGTGTTACTAGGTTGGCAAATGTCGCTTTTTAGCTGGCTGTTGCTACTGCTTACTATATTCTTCACCTTCCTGACAGGTTATGCTTTGTTTTCCGGCAAGGTTCGTGAATGCGGCTGCTTTGGAGATTGCATACCATTAACTGCCCAACAATCATTTATAAAAGACCTCGTACTTTTATTATTAATCTTGCTGATTTTTGCTAACAGGAACAATATTAAGTCCAGGCTAGCTTCCCGGGTTTCCGCAGGATTGCTGGCGCTTACCGTGGTATTCAGTGTTGGATTTCAGTGGTACGTTCTTCGATACCTTCCTGTAATTGATTGCCTTCCTTACAAAGTTGGCAGCAATATCCCGGAAAAGATGAAGATTCCGCCTGGTGCCATCCAGGATAGCTCGGTAATCAGTTTTGTTTACGAGAAGGAGGGAAAGCCCCTTGAGTTTACAGCAGATAAATTTCCCGAAGATTTTGATGATTCGATTTACCATTTCGTGAAGCGCTATGATAAGCTGGTCAGGCAGGGAAATGCAGTAGTTCCGATCAAAGACTTCGCCCTGGGCACCGTTAGCGGTAATGATACTACCCAGTCTTTATTAGAGATGCAGGGATACAGGTTATTTATATTCACCATGGGCTTTTCGGAGGAGAAGCCGGCATGGTTGCAACATGTTCAAAAAATTTATAGCACCGCGGCCACCCGTAAAATACCTGTTAACTTCATCACCAACGATTATGACAACGTAAACAGGTGGGTAAGTAAGTCAGCTTTGCCTGGTACCGTTTCTATCTTAAAATGTGACCTGGTTGCCATAAAAACCGCTGCCCGGGCCAACCCCACCATCTACCTGTTGAAACAGGGTACAATTGTAAGGAAGTGGAGTTATGCTAATTTCGAGGAAGCAGCGCTGTATATCGCAAATAGTAAGTAGTTTCAAGGTGTTACACTCCTTCAACCAGTTTCAGGTTCATCAGTAAATGACCATAAGTTTGTTTTCAGCTACAGGAACTAACAGGTAATATTCACTTCCTGATAGCTGGTGGCGCAAAGAAGAACTGGATATTGAAGCTGGCTTTTCACTAATCATTAAACTGGAAGCAATTGTTAACATATGTCGCCAGGAAAACATTTTACGGCCTTGTTGTTATGCTGGGTGTGGTAGTGGTAGTTTTTTTTCTTTTCCAGGGATTCGGAGATCCGTCAAGGCTGATTATGGGACAACGAGCTGATGCTGCCACCCAGGAAAATATTCGTAAAGAACTTAACCTGGATCAACCGAAATGGAAACAGTTCCTGTATTATATTAACGACGTATCCCCAGTTGGTATTCATACTAAAAGTGACATCGACTCAAAAAAGCTGCGGGGGATTTTTATCGGCGGTCATCTTAAATTAAGTTTTAAAATACCTTACCTGCGAAGGTCGTACCAGACCAAAAAAGACGTGTGGGATCTGCTGATGGAAGCATTACCCGGCACGTTATTGCTGGCCGCTGCTGCCATGATAATAGCAACCCTACTGGGGATTTCATTAGGTGTATTGGCTGCCGTTAAAAAAGATACCTGGTTAGACGGTTCGGCTATATTTACAAGTATCCTTGGCATTTCAGCACCTTCTTTTTTTATGGGTATCATCATAGCTTACTTTTTTGGCTATGTGTGGAGCGACTACACCGGTTTACATATGACAGGCAGCTGGTTTGATATTGATGCAATTACAGGTGAAAGATATCTTACCATAAAAAATCTCTGGTTGCCTGCAATCACACTTGGTATTCGCCCATTGGCAATCATTACGCAGCTTACCCGGAGTTCCATGCTAGACGTATTCAACCAGGATTATATCAGAACGGCTTACGCGAAAGGCTTAAGTAAAGGTGTGGTAGTTTGGAAACATGCTCTTCGAAATGCGTTGAATCCTGTAATCACTTCCATAACAGGTTGGTTTGCCGAGTTGCTCGCTGGTGCATTTTTTGTTGAATATATATTTGGCTGGAAGGGCATCGGAAAAATAACAGTTGATGCATTGGAAAAACTCGACTTCCCGGTGGTAATGGGTGCTGTTTTGGTTTCCTCGGCCTTTTTTATAATTATAAACATGCTGGCAGACTTTCTTTACGGAGCCGTTGACCCGCGTGTAAGGATTTATTAGAAAACACATACCACTTGGTAAGACGTAAACATTAGAAATTAGGCAATTATGAAAACTTCTGTAATATCTGTTGCTATTATCCTGCTATTTATATGCTGCAAAACAAACCGGCCGGCTACAAGCTTCCAGAATTCACTGTTTCGGGCAGCAGACCATACGGCAGAAAATTTATTCTCAAAAAATATTGAAGGTCCCGCTGTTGACAACGAAAGACGTTTGTTTGTTGTTAACTACCAACGCGATGGAACCATCGGACTTGTAAATGATGATGGCACCTGTGAGCTGTTTGTTGAACTACCGGTTAACAGCACCGGAAACAGTATCCAGTTTAATAAAGAAGGCAACATGTTTGTTGCCGATTTCACAGGGCATAACATTCTCGCGGTGGATTCAAAAACCAAAGCCATTTCGGTTTTTTGCCATGAAGATGCATTCAACCAACCTAACGATATTATTCTTAACAAAAAGGGGCAAATTTTTGCATCGGACCCTAATTG
>JBBJOD010000235.1:0-7770 GCA_037721715.1 Chitinophagaceae bacterium
TAGAAAATTCGCTGATCTATTACGATCGAAAAAATGACATCGGCCCTAAACAGTCAGATTTTAATGTTGTAGCTGTAACGGATGGAGAGCTGTTAAATGCGCTGCTGACCACTTCGCTGGGTGTTGTTACGGTAGTAGTAAAAGAAAGAGAGATTTATTTCCTGAAGAATGTGAAGTTCCATTTAGATACGCTGCAGGATCTTGGTTGTTTCGTTGAGATTGAAGCAAGTAATAAGTATGCGGATTTGCAAATAGAAACTTTACGAAAACAGTGCGAGTTTTATATGCAACAGCTTTTTATTCATGACGATGATCTTATCCATGTGTCGTACAGCGACATGCTGATGGCGTGATATATGGACGCATTGATGTAATCAACGATAAGTTGTGCAGGTTTGATCTACCTTGAATTGCTTCGATTAGTCATCAATGTTAGTAGGCGGGCTATTTTATAATTACTGTACCTGCCTGCTGCAATATTTCAATTTCTAATTTTTTTAAATGCTGGTGTGTCTGAATAAGCATCAGCTGTTCTTCGGCGGTATGTTCCTTTTCCAAATCTTTTTGATTTTGGCTGATGAGTCGTTTAATCTTTCTCATTTTTAGATACCCGAGGGTGGATGTTACTTCTTCACGGTACATGTCTTCTCGCGTTGCTACCGGCATTTCATATTCCTCTTTCCACTTATAACTTAATTCGTAAGGAAATTCGACGATGCTGCTTACGAGCCTGCTAAGCTGCTGATCTTCATGATAAAGAAAATTCCTTGCCGTTGGTTCAATGCCCTCCTTAAACCAGGCTTTGTAGATCTCAAGTACCCGCACCAGCTCCTGGTTATCAAACATCTCTTCGTCCACCAGCTCTTCCATTACGTATTCAGCCACCTTCCTGGTTGCATCCCAGTCTTTCAAACCAAAGTCAAGCAATGACCTGATCACCGCTCTCTCCTGCATCTCATCCTTTTGCAACAGGTTGAGGGTTTCGTCTGCAATGATTGGCGTTTCGTGGTTGTGTGTACCGGAAGCGGGTTGTTGTAATTCCGGCGAGCCTTGCCTGCTTTCCTGTTTCGTAATGCGTTCACGGATGTATTTATTAACCAGGACGTTCAATCCTGTCTCTTCGATTTTCATTAATTCAGAGCACTGACGTATATAATCATGCTGCCTGGTGAAATCTTCCGCTTTATTTATTTTTGAGATGGTTTCTGCGATCTGGTTGACCACCACTGCTTTTTTATTGCTGTCGTTCCCGGCGTCTTTCAATGCCACTTCAACCTGGAAGAGAATGAAGTCTTTTTTGTTAACAGCTATAAAATCACGGAATGCTGCAGGGCCAATTTTATTTACATAGCTGTCTGGATCTTCCTTGTCAGGTATCAGTACAAGTTTCACATGCAATCCTTCCTCCAGCGCCATATCGAGTCCTCGCAGCGCGGCTTTTATACCTGCCGGATCACCATCATATATGATGGTTAAATTAGAAGTATATTTCCTGACTAGCCGCAATTGATCGATTGTCAGCGAGGTACCGCCACTTGCCACCACATTTTCAATACCTGACTGATGGAGAGCCACTACATCGGTATAACCTTCTACCAGTAAGCATTCGTCATTTTTATCAATAGCCTGCCGGGCAAACCAGGTACCATACAGGATCTTACTTTTACTGTATACTTCATTTTCTGGAGTATTGATATATTTAGGCGCCTTATCATTGCTCTTTATTATTCTCGCGCCGAAACCTATGACCTTTCCAGTAGTGTTGTGAACAGGAAAGATGATGCGGCCCCTGTAATTGTCAACCAGTTCGTCGTTACGCAATACTACCAAACCTGTTTTGAGAAGATACTCCTGGTTAAACTGGTTGCTAACGGCGGCTTTAGAGAAAACATTTCTTTCTTCCGGTGAAAATCCAAGTTCGAACTTCCTGATGATTTCTTCCCGGAAACCTCGTTGTTTTAAATAGGTCATTGCGATATCCGTGCCTTGTGCTGTTTCCAACAATGCATGACTGAAAAATTTCTGGGCGAAAGAATTGATAATATATAAGCTGTCAGAAACCTGGTGCTGAATCTTTAGTTCCGGGCTCAAGGCTGTTTCTTCTATAATTACATTGTATTTCGCAGCGAGCCAACGTAGTGCTTCTACGTAACTGTATTTTTCATGCTCCATCAAAAAGCTAATCGAGTTACCGCTGCGTCCACAACCAAAACATTTGTAGATTTCTTTTGCCGGACTTACTGTAAAAGAGGGAGATTTTTCATTGTGAAACGGGCAAAGTCCCAGGTAGTTGGTTCCTCTTTTTTTCAACTTGACAAATCCTCCGACTATCTCGATGATGTCTATCCTGCTTAGTATTTGCTGTATGGTTTGTGGAGATATCAAGTATAATCTTTCTATTAATTTCTGAACCACTATGCCAGAAAAGACACGTTGGCACTCAATGTTCCATAAGTGCTCTCCTGGTTATTGCAGCATTTCAATCTTACAGGGCGTTCTTAATAATCGCATTGACCTAGCTGGCGAGCCTGGTTTTTAATTCACCGATGTCGGCAATGCCCTTCTTACGCCAGGTTTCTTTTCCATTTTTGTAAATAATAAAAACGGGCAGGGCGTCTACACCTACCTGTTTCATGATATCGGTATGAATGCCGCCATCGATTTTGATTAATTTAAAAGATGTTTTGAGTTCGGCCTCTAACTGATTCAAAACAGGTTCCATTTTTTTACAGGGTGGGCACCATGGCGCACCAAATTCAATCATTATAGTACCGTGGGAATTTAAGAGGTTGTTGTATTCATTCTTATTCATTTGCTTAACAGAACTTAAGCCTTCAGTTGGTTTATCCTGTGTGTTCCAGGCTGTCATTCCGCCTTTTAATTCCTGAACACTGTTATAGCCGTTGTTTCTTAGCCATTCAGCAGCGGCATGGCTGCGGCCTCCGGAAGCACAATAGATCATTATAGGCTTACTTTTATCCAGGTATTGAATCCTGTCTTTGAACTGGTCAGCATCATTCCAGTCTGCCTGCATTGCATTTTTGATATGCCTATTCTTAAATTCTCCCGAAGTGCGAACATCGAGTAATTGGACTTGAGGTTGGATTATACTTTTTTCAAATTCGTCCGGCGATAGCGTTGTGTTTTTCTGAGCCTGCATCCCGAGCGTGAATGCAACGAAAAGTATCATGAAAGTAACTGATTTCATAGATTGATTATTTAGTAAAAATAAGTTATTCCGGCCTAAATGAAAGTTCGGCTTTTAGTTCTTCAATTACGTTAAAAACGATGGGGCAGTTTCCATAATGAAGTAATGTGCCTTGCAGGCGTTTTTGAAAGCCCGTTTTGTGCAAGTGAGGAAATTCACGACATTGAAGGAAGCGATGTTCGTAAATAGTGCATTTATTATTTTCGAGGAAGTGGCAGGGCACTGTATTAACAACGAGCTGGCCCTGCTGGCTTTCTTCCACGTACTTTTCTTTAAATACCTGCAATGGAAGATCAAGGTATCCAGAAAGTGTGTGTGTTTCTAAAGGATCAATATTTATAATAAGAGATCTGCAGCAGTTACCACATTGGGTGCAATCAATTTGTGCACTTACCTCAACATTCAGGCGATGCACCAGTTCATCCAGGTGTGAATCATCCTGACTTTTAAGGTAGATGTAAAATTCTTCGTTTGCTTCTTCGTTTACAGGGGCCAATTCCAGTAAAATGGAAAGATCTGTGACTAATGATGTTTTCAATTCATATGAAGTTAGGAAGATTTGAGCAATGATTTGGAGCAATAAAGAACCGCAAATTTCAACTTCTAATCAATTTGAGCAAAGGCAACGGCGATGATCTTGCATTTGACCTGGCGCAAGTGTGCCATCGGGCCGTATGGAAGTCTATCTGTTTTAAACCGAACTTGTGCCTGCAGTTGCTAAATTGTCCCGAATACAACGCCTGCATCTATCACTGACCATTCTCCATAGATTATCTCACTGTCTAACACTATCCACCGGCTGTTTCTTTTTGAGCAAATCTTTCAGTAAACCCCGTCCCGTGGCTTCCAGTCGCTTTTTGGAACTATCAAGATTGCTGCCGGCCTTATCATTACTTGTATCTTTATTGCCAAAAATTCTTTTTTGCAGTTCTTCCTGCACGTCTTTCTCCAATTGCTTTCTTACTGAGAGGGCGGTGTCTTTAAAAGCTTTTTTTGTGCTGTCTATTTTAGCTTGTGCAAAAGCTCCTGCCTGCTGTTTCAGCTGATCGGCGGCATTACCTGCAGCTTCTTTTAAGTTGATATTGAATGCAGGTTGCTTTATAGTTCCGCCGAGTTTCACATGCAGGTTTACTTTTTCACCCAATTGTAATGGAATACCCCTGTTGTTTACCTGCGTTAACAGGTTATTAACCAGTGCATTTCCTTTTGAACCCATCAAAGCACGCGGAACTTTTAAATTGATAATATAATCGAGTGACTGATCTAGACCCTGCATACCACCTATCTCCATTTCAACGTCTTTAATTTTTACGGTAAATGGTTTAACGAGTATCATCCCGTTGTTAAACTGCATGTAGTTTTTAACGTCTCTTAATGTAATTTCCTTCAGCTCATTAATATTTAACAGTTCGGCCAGTTTTTCCAGTGGGGCAAATTTTTTGAGGAAACCTTCAATTAGTAAAAAGTTACCTTCCCCTGTAAGCGACCTCAAATCCGGCATCATATTATCACTGAGTTTGCCGTCCACTTTCAATTGTGAAGTTATTTTACCCGACAGGTATTGACCGAGTGGCATTAGTTTTTGAACAGTGTTGAATGCATAAAATGTTTTCTGAACATCTAATTGACTTACATCATAGTTGAGAAAAATGTCTTGTTTTTTTTTGCTGATTTTTGTATAGTAATTGGCATTAATCAGCATGGTTCCGTCCAAAGCGTTTCCACTAATATTATTTAATGTAACACCTTCATCTTTCATGGTAACATTTCCGGATAGTTGCCCTATCTCCAGCTTATCGTAAATGAGTCTTGCAATATCGGCGTTTATAAAAAAATTTATATTGGCTGGTACTACGAATGGTGCGGCCGCAGTCGTGTTTTTTGTAGTAGTATCAGTAGAAGTGCCCATCCAGTCGTTCAGATTCATATTATCCACTTTCAGGTTCAGCTTGCCACTTAATATTTTATCCCGAAGCAGGTAAGGTAATAAGCCGTTGATACTTCCATTTAAAGAAAGGTTGCTTTTTTTATATTGGCCTTCCAGGTCAGTAATACTGATATCCTTTGGATTGAATGTCATAAAAAGACTATTGACTTTAAGTCCATCGGGGTAATCATTAGAAGCATAATACAAACTGTTTACAGCTACGGTGCCTGCCGCTATAAATTGTTCGTAGCGTTGCTGCTCCATAGCAGCAACAGTTCCTTTGGCCGATACGTCTGCCTGGATAATACCGGTAAATTTCGTTCCGTTGTCCAACTTTATGAACTGGGTTATTTTTGAAAGATCTATTTTTCCTTTGGCAGCAGCATCTATGAACGGATCACTCACCGGATTTTTAAGAAGCATCCTGAAATCAAATGGCTCGTTTTCCATTTCGATATGAGCTTGGGGAATGTCGACAATAGTGTGGTCCGTTACTCCGTCCGGATTGGAAACGTTTACGGCCAGGTTGATATTTTTAACCGGCTTTGGAAGGTCAGGATATTGAAAAGAACCATTTTTAACAGCAAGATTTATTAAATAGGCAGGCAGGTGATTATCGTCATATTTACCTTTCACGAATCCGTTGAAAACTACGGTTCCACCAGCTCGTATCTTATCGAAGTCATGTTTGTAAATTGCAGGCACCAGTGATAGGATAGTTTTAAAATCAGTAGAAGGTGCATTAAAGGCAATATCTACTGTATAAGAACTATCAGCAGGTATTTGAACAAATCCCTTCGTAGCAAGTTGGAGGCCATTGAGCATTATGTTATCTGTTTCAAACTGGTAGGTATTCGTCTTGTTGTTAACCTGGAAATCTGCATCAATACTTAGTGTTGCGCCCGAAAGGTAGGGAACGTTTTTTAGGGTTACATTCACTTCACTTGCGCTGGTAGACGTTTTCAACATGAAAAGATCGGATGTGAAATCACCGCTACCTTCATGATCAATATCTGATATTTCACTGCTAATCATACTTTGAACGTCCTGGTACAAAACATAACCGTTGACAATGGAATAACGATGCAGTTCCATTTTGAAATCGTTATTGCGGGAAGAGCGGTGTGCAGCCGAGCTGTCAGCTTTTACAATATCCCAGTTTGCTTTTCCTTCACGGGTCATGATGGCATGAATGCGGGGCGAATCGAGGTTAATGGAATACACCTCGTAATGTTCACCTTTTATAACGCTAATAAGGTTCAGTGCCATGTCGATTTTGCTACTAGCAAGCAAGGTATCGTTTTCAAATTCCGCCATTCCCGTCACCTGCAAATTTTCAAGTGCAACCGAAACTTTCGGAAAATGCCGAAATAGCGAAATGTCTACTGACGTAAAATCAACTTTCGCATTGATGTTCTTGTTAATAGCAGATTTTACTTTCGCAACGATTTTATCCTTGAAGAAGATAGGGAGGGCAAAAGCAGCTCCTAATAATACAAATAAAATAATGAGTGTTATCTTTAACGTTTTTTTTATCATGGAAATCAATTTCGTTGATGGCAGGCTGTTAAAAACTAACAGTACGATACTTTAAACCGGTACAAATTTACAACTATGACGCCAGAAAGGAAAGAACGGTTGTTAGCGGTGTTGAACAAACGTCGTACCGACATCACAGTTGTATTAGAGAATGTGTACGACCCTCATAATATTTCTGCTGTAATGCGTACATGCGATGCGGTGGGCGTACAGGAAATTTATGTGCTGAACACTAAAATTGCTCCTCACAAAAAATGGGGTAGTAAAAGCAGCAGCAGCGCCATTAAGTGGCTAACCGTGCACCAGTATACCGATGCTGTTAAATGCTTTGAGCTGTTACGGAAGAAGTACAACAGGATTTTAACAACTCACTTAGCGAGTGATGCGGTAAGTTTACATGACATTGATTTTGTACAGTCAATTGCCTTGGTATTTGGAAATGAGCATGACGGTGTTAGTGAGGAATTCCGGAATATGGCCGACGGAAATTTTATCATTCCACAGGTAGGAATTATAAAATCTTTGAATATTTCAGTTGCATGCGCTGTGACTTTGTATGAAGCCTTTCGTCAAAAAAACGTTGCGGCACAATACACAGCACGCAGCTTACCGGATGAACACTACAATGCATTGTTAACTGAATGGGGTTTTTCAGAAGAAGATGTTTAGCGTTATTTTAACCAGGTCGCAAAAATCCAGGATCAAATAATCATCCATGAATAAATTATTGCTTTCCCTTACAGTGGTACTTATTGCTTCATTAGCCTTTGGCCAGTCTGTAAAAAAAATGAATATTTCAGACCTGGAAGCATATATCAAGCAGAGTGAGAAGCCGTTGGTTGTAAATTTTTGGGCAACATTTTGTAAGCCATGCATTGAAGAGATCCCATATTTCCAAAATACAATTAAGGAAAAATATGATGGTTTGGTAGATCTTGTTTTAGTGAGCCTGGACCTGCCGGAGTACTTCCCTTACAGGTTGTCCTATTTTGGCACCCAGAAAAATATCTCTGTACCTATTGTTTGGTTAAATGAAACAAACGCAGATTATTTTTGTCCAAAAATTGATATGAAATGGTCGGGAGCCATTCCTGCA
>JBBJOD010000236.1:0-7768 GCA_037721715.1 Chitinophagaceae bacterium
TCACGCCCCCGCATTGCTGCAAAGGCCTTGGCAGTTTTTAAGATGGCCACCGAAGCACGAGGCGAACCGCCAAGAAAAAGTGACTTATTATTACGTGTTTCATGTATGATCTTTGCAATGTATTCCATTACGTTCCTTTCAATATGCAGGCAACTTACCTGCTGACGGAAAACTGCTATTTCATTCGCCGACAATACCTTTTGCACCACCTCGTTAAAATGCGTTGTTTTTCCGTCATGCGCGTTTTGCAGAATCTGCACTTCTTCTTCAACGTTAGGATAGTTCACCGTTATCTTAAATAAAAAACGATCCAGCTGTGCTTCAGGGAGCCGGTAGGTACCCTCCTGCTCTATCGGGTTCTGGGTTGCCAATACAATAAAAGGACTCGACATCGGGTAAGTTACTCCGTCGAATGTTACTTGTTTTTCTTCCATCACTTCAAAAAGCGCCGCCTGCGTTTTCGCCGGGGAACGGTTGATTTCATCTATCAATACAATATTGCTGAAGATAGGGCCCTTCTTATATTGAAAGCTTGCATTCTGCGGGTTAAAAACAGAAGTGCCTAACACATCACTCGGCATAAGGTCCGGGGTGAACTGGATACGTGAAAAATTCACATCAATCGACTTTGCCAACAGCTTGGCGGTAAGTGTTTTAGCAACCCCGGGTACTCCCTCAATTAAGACGTGCCCGTCTGAAAGAATTGCTGACAACATGAGGTCGATCATTTGCGATTGCCCCACAATCACTTTACCAATTTCCAGCCGTATGCGCTCTATGGCAGCATTCAACTCACTGAGGTCAGTTCGATGTATGGTTGTGATTTGCTCCATGTTTACTGTATTAAGACAGGTTGGGTGGCTGCACTTCTACCATCATACCCGATCCTGCCGTTGAAATAATCAATTTTTTTATTTAACCTTAGTATCGCTTCATCACTTACTGTTGCAAGATCATAGATCTCGTTTATGGCGTTTACCAGGTCCGATACTTCCTGCTTTCCTGCTCCTGATTTCTCTGCAAGGCTTTCTACAAATTCATGGTTAAGGTGGCTGGTTGATAGAAAGAAATTAGAGCGAACCCGTTCGAGAAAGTAGTTAATTCTTTTAAGTGCTATGTTTTTGTTATCCCGCTGGTTAAAATAAACCTTTCCTACGGTCTGCACAAAATCCAATGTACTATTTCGAAGCGGTTGGATAACCGGGATAATTCGCTGCCTTCTTTTCATTCCAAAAACCAGAAACATGATCATAGCAGCCAACCCGGTACGGAAAGCCCATTTCAACCAGGTGTTGCCGAGTATGAATCTAAGTGGATTGCTTGATCCTGCCGGTCCTAGTTTGTAATACTCATCCCAATAAACTCTACGGATATTTGCAGGCAAATAAGACAATGCTTTTGCCGTGTAGTCTGCATTCTGACGAGTAAGCAGGAAGTAGTTACTAAAACTCAAAGGCAACGTGTGCACAAGGAACGCCCCTTTGCCATACGCCATCTTAACAAAGTTAACGTCGTTAAAATGATTATTTCCCAATACAACTGCTTTCAATGTATCCAGTTCGCGAAAATACCCGTCGATGGTCATGCGCTTAAAGCCGTAATCAATTACAGCATGACGGGCCGGGTTCTTTAAATTAATCCTGGAAGAATCGCTGTTTCTAAGACTGAACCGCCTGCCTGTCTTTAACTTAAGTGAGTCCATGAGCAATGAGCTAAACTCGGAGCCGGCCAGAAAAGCATAATTTCCGGAGCGGACGTATTTGAGTAATTCTCTAACATCTTCTGATTTCAAATGGAGTTTGTCACCTATTAACAGGTAGGCGGTATTTAAACGCGAATGTTTATTCAATTGGTTATATACCGGTAAACGATAAGAAGATATGTGCGCAGCGGGAAAAAGATCAGTAAGCTGGCGGTATAATATATACCCCCCGAAAGGATTTTTATCATCTTTGGATAAAGTTACCTTCCAATCAATTGGTAAAGTACGATTCGTTTCAGCCACTATGTATAGTGCCATCACGAGTAGGAAAGCCAACAGGAAACGTTTATATCCCTTCAAATTAATTCAGTTGTCTGTTAAATGCTATGAATTGATCTTTCACCGCCAGGAATTCAATCTCCTTAACAGGCAGGTCGCCATACCAGGCATTTTCAAACTGGTAGGTAAGTTGACGGAAATGATGTTGTAAAGGGTTGCCTTTCAACTCCTGTACGTAAGTGATATTGGTTTTATCAACCTGCCAGTTGATCAAACGATGGTCCGCAAGGTTCTTCAAACACTGCAGGTAAAATAAACGCACTGCCAGGCGGAAATTACCATTATTTGTAGCCTCTTCAATGGCGCTGTCAAAATTGAGGGTATGGATATTCTCATCTGTTACGGAGTAATCAAGCATGCCACCGCGATTTTTTTTACCGAATAATCCTCCATTTTTCATACCGATTAATTTTATGACAAAAAAGAGCAGTATAGTGGCTGAAAGTACGATAAGAGCTGTATTTAAAATCGTCCGGTTGCTTTCAGAGCTGAGCATTTCGCTTATTTTGCTCCAGAACCAATCCTGGAACCTATCCCATATTGACCTGGCCGGCTCGTTAATATACTCGTATTGAAAGACAACCTCTCGCTTGAAATTGTTTAAAGCGGCGGGTGAAATCTTTCGTACCGACACCTGCATCGAATCGTATGTTAACTTCTTTTGCGCAGTCGCAAGAAAAGGAACAATGAACAAGTAAACAGTTAGCAATAAGCGCATGTAGAGATGTTGGTTCGTTGTTATATCAGATAATTTGAAACCATTGCCACTTTAAAACCGATACCCGGCTGATGGCTGAAAGCTGTCAGCCGATAGCCATCTAATACTGTTCTTCGTCACCATCGACCACCGTTTTCTTTTTGCCAATATTATCAATACGGTTTAAAATACCTGTACCATCTCTTGATTCTACCAGGCTAAAATAATTGAGTGCAGCACTAACAAAAAATATGATGTAAAAACAAAACGCGAAAACATTGAGAAATGAAGTGGCAACGGCAAAACTGTTCCCGAGATCATCTGTGCTTAAATAGCCGGCTAAAGCTACCACTAAAGCAATCATACCGCCT
This sequence comes from Chitinophagaceae bacterium, assembly GCA_037721715.1. GTDB lineage: Bacteria > Bacteroidota > Bacteroidia > Chitinophagales > Chitinophagaceae > JADCRZ01. The sequence goes on from JBBJOD010000236.1 coordinate 3,110, forward strand.
ATCATAAGTCCGCAAAGTTTATAAACGATATATGAAATCAGGTAGATAGCCAAAGAGCTCCAGAAATTTTCGCGCACAAGGTCAAAACAACGGCTTATTGAAGTAAGAAAGCCCGTGTCTTCAATCATAATCACTAATGAAAAAGGAACAAAAGTAACCCATAAATATATTCCGGGCACCAGGCAAAAAACACATCCTATCATAACCAGGATATAAATAGGAATGATAAACACGAGTACTTTAAGGTAATATTTCATAAAGATAGCCCACACCTCTTCCATAGCAGGTGGCCTTTCGCTATTTTGCGAATAGGATTTAAAATATGCACCCAGCGCTACACTCATCGAGACAAATGTGAGCAATGCGATGATCACCGTAAATATATATACCGGCGAAGTCACCACGCCAAAAGGATTCTTGTTGTTCCGGCTTCCGCTCATCAGGTCTCTTAGAATTGCTATAGACCTCGACTGATACATTCCATTGAATATGGCCTGCGACAACATAAAGATTGCGCAAATGGCAAGGAATGATTTGAGTAAGGGCGAAAAATTTTGCCGTATAAACAAAAAAGTGTCGTTCATATTTTCTCCGAAATCTCTGATTTTAGTCAGGTCTACTTTTTGCTCAGCCATGATTGTAAGTTTTGTTCTTCTGGCAGCACTCGCGGTTCCAGAGCGATTTTTATCCGGTTCATTAGCAGGATAGGGTAAACAATAAAATAGATGATAATAAAAGCCAGGGAAAGGAACAGGATGGCAACACTTAACCAGGTCGGCATTTCGGTATAGCGTGTTACAAAGCTTTCCAAAAAAGCTGCCATCACAAAGATCGGCAGAAGTCCCAACACAATCTTCAATCCATCTTTACCGCCTCTTAAAACAGACACCCACCTGCTATAGGTGCTGGGAAAAAGAATGCTGCTTCCCAATACCAATCCGGCGGCTCCTGCAATAACAATCGCGGCTATCTCTAACGTTCCATGAAGAAAAACGACGAGAATGGATTTCATTCCCAACCCTTTCGAAAAAAAGTAATACTCGAACGATCCCAGCATAAGTCCGTTATGCATAAGCAATAATACAGTGCCCAGAGAAAAGAATATACCATAAACGTAAGCAACGAAAGATACCCTGATGTTATTGATGGCAATTTGAAAAAACATGGAACCTTGGGCGCCGGATTTATATACCCCGAATGGATCTCCTTTTTCAATGTTTTCATTTGTCATATTTACATACCCATCTCCCAATACCAACCGTAAAAATGAGTCGTCGTATTTAGCCGACAAAACACCCAGGAAAGTAAATACTGCAAAAAACAGGAATGCATACAATAACTGTCGATGGTATCGCCCTATGAGGTAAGGCAATTCATACATCCAGAAATTTTTCAAACGTCCGGAGCGCTCTTTTTTGTTCTTATAGATTTTTTGATGAAATAACGACGCAAGCCCGTTCAGGTATTTACTGGTATTACTATCCGGGTAGAAAGTTCTTGAGTAGGCCAGGTCGTCTGTTAGTTCTATGAAACGGTCTGCAAACGTGTCAGGATTATCGAAATGATGCAATTCTATTTCATACTGCTTCCACTTCTCAGCGTTTTGCTTTAGAAATTGCGTTTCTCTCATAAGTTTGAATTGGTAAGTTAATTTAAAAAATCGTTGTAGAAAATTTGGGAAACACAGGCGTAGGAAACACAGGCGGATGATATTCGATTAACCCGGGGAAAGACAACTGCAGACCATTGCCACGTCCGTTAATTCTTCGACTTTGTTTTGTACGTTTGCCGGTAAAGCTGCTGCATGAATACGATCAAGGTAACCACCACCCAAAACATTGAAATAGAGTACGAACTAGCCAGCCTCGGTGAGCGTATTCTCGGGTATCTGATCGATCGCCTGATACTTTGCGCCTACCTTTTCGTAATCCTGATGGTACTGTATAATGGCAACCTGTTCGAAAAGGTGGGATGGATACCTTACCTGTTTTTTCTTCCCGCATTATTATACGATCTGGTAAGTGAAATTTTAATGAATGGCCAGTCAGTCGGAAAAAAAGTGATGAATATGAAAGTTATCAGCCTTGATGGTGCCCAGGCCTCGATTGCACAATACCTTATTCGATGGGTATTCCGGCTGGTTGACTTTTCCGGCACTTTTAATGTATGCGCGATTATTACCGTTGCGGTCACTGAACGTAAACAACGCGTGGGCGACCTGGTTGCCGGAACTACGCTGATAAAAACAACACCCCGTACTAATTTCCAACAAACCAGTTATACTCCCACACCAGCTGCTAACTACACCGTTACATTTCCGGAGGTCGCCAACCTGGCAGACAAGGATATGCAATTGATACAGGAAGTTATTCTACGGGTAAACACCACAGGAAACACAGCGCTTGCTTCCCATGCCGCCGAAAAGATCAAGAACACACTCGATCTCCGGAGCGACCTTGAACCCGAACGTTTTCTGAGGGTCCTTTTGGCTGACTACAACCATCTATCTTCCCAGGAGTAAACAGTTGATTCATTATCTCGGCAGGTTTTTTAGGACGTCCTGCGGGTTTGACAAAACAGTTGCGCCAAACAATACGATCAGTACAATTACAGTAACGGCATAAATAGCGGAAAGTATCAACCCAATGACAGCGCAAACCCGGCCAGCCTTTAGATTGTTGTACGATCCCGGAGTAAAAGCAGTTGGATTTTGTTCATATATCCTTTTGTCCTTTCCACCCAGCACTAAGGCGATGATGCTGCAGATCAGTCCTGGAAAGCCGTAGCAAAAGCAACCCATGATTGAAACAATCCCCAATACCAATACAGCGGTTGAGTTAGGCAAAGGCACCTGCGGATTATTTACGTACTGATTTTCCCTGAACTGATTCTGGTGTTCCATTAAGCGATTATTTTAAGGTGTATAATCTTGTAAATATAAAATACCACTATTATAATTGCTATAGCCAGCTGCAAATATTTTATGGTGCTTGCCCCAAAAGTAAATTTGTATTTGATATGAAGGAGCATAAAGCCTATCAGCATTAAAATGGGAAACGTTGCCGGATAAAGATGTAAACTAGCCAACAAATCGCCCTTCAAAAGAGAGAGGAAACTGCGCTGCAACCCACAACCCGGACATTCAATATGCAGAAATTTTTTCGATGGGCAGGTAAGAAGGTGATCTTCTAACCAGTGAATGATATCGTGGTAGCACAACATAGTTTTAGACTGTCAGCTAACAGCTGCCAGCTTTCTATCGCCCGGTTGGACGATACGGTTGGAATTAATAGCATTTTAATAATTCGCTGGCTGCTGCCAAAGTTTTAACAAAGACACCGATTCCCGATACCCAAAGCTGACAGCAGACCCCTACTACCTAATACGCTCGTGCAAAAAGCACCCGCTGCACACTGGGCTTACCTGTTAAGATACAGGTTCCTTTTTCCTGTAAATTGTTAAGCGGGATACAACGGATCGTGGCCTTCGATTTTTCCTTGATCGCTTCTTCAGTTTCAGCGGTACCATCCCAATGGGCCGAGATAAATCCTCCTTCACCCTCTAAAACTTTTTCAAAATCTTCCCAGCTGTCTACGCTGGTAATGTGCGCGTCGCGGTAGTCTTTTGCCTTGTTAAACATATTCAATTGTATTTCTTCTAGAAGCAGTGTTAAGCTGTTAATTAAATTATCTAACGGCAAACTTAATTTTTCCCGGGTATCGCGCCTGACCACTTCAGCGGTATTGTTGTCAATATCCCGCAACCCGATAGCAATTCTCACCGGAACACCCTTCATTTCGTATTCGGCAAATTTCCATCCCGGCCTGGCATTATCACTGTTGTCGTATTTTACACGGATGCCTGCCTGCTTTAATTGGCGGACGAGCTCTTCTACTGTGGAGTCGATCCGTGATTTTTGATCTGCTCCTTTATAAATTGGCACAATAACAACCTGGAAAGGCGCAATTCGTGGTGGTAAAATCAATCCTTCGTCATCGCTGTGCGCCATTACCAATGCACCAATAAGCCGTGTACTTACACCCCAGCTGGTGGCCCATACATAATCAAGTTTGTTGTCTTTGTCAGAAAATCTCACGTCGAAAGCTTTCGCGAAGTTCTGGCCCAGGAAATGTGAAGTACCTGCCTGGAGCGCTTTACCATCCTGCATCAACGCCTCAATACAGTAAGTATCTACGGCGCCCGCGAAACGCTCGCTTGCCGATTTCACACCTTTTATTACGGGAACGGCCATCCATTGTTCTGCAAATTCGGCGTACACGTTCAACATCTGCTCCGTTTCAGCAATGGCTTCCTCAGAGGTAGCATGAGCGGTATGTCCCTCCTGCCATAAAAATTCTGTCGTGCGAAGAAAAAGCCTGGTCCGCATTTCCCAACGCACCACGTTAGACCATTGGTTGATCAGCAAAGGAAGGTCCCTGTAAGATTGAATCCAGTCTTTATAAGTATTCCAAATGATGGTTTCACTGGTAGGGCGTACAATCAGCTCTTCTTCCAGTTTTGCATCCGGGTCTACAATTATTCCCCCACCCTCCGGATCGTTCATCAGGCGGTAATGGGTTACAACCGCACACTCTTTCGCGAAGCCTTCCACATGCGCAGCTTCCCTGCTTAAAAAGCTTTTAGGTATAAAAAGTGGAA
>JBBJOD010000237.1:0-7760 GCA_037721715.1 Chitinophagaceae bacterium
AAATTTCCTTTAGCGGGCTGTTCACCAATTCCTCCTCCAGCTGACGTATCCTGCCTATAGCAAATTGCTGGATCGTAGTTAGCGGTAACACAATTCGTTCCCGCATCTGCACCGATAATTGCTCTACAGGATAATCAGCCATCAATTCGGATTTACCTGAAAGCAGGAAAATATATTTTTGGGTCAACTCAAATTCACTATGAATCATTCGCCAAAGTTCACCGTACCGGGGATGGTCTGCCAAAAACGCAGTTAGTGGAAAAAAACATTTTTTCATTGACATCTCACAGTTATCCATAAGTGTTTTGAAAAACATGGAATTCTGATAAAGTTTTTTCACCTCGTGTAATCGATTTTTTTCATCGAGGTCCTGCAGGGCAGCACCTACTCCGTAATAACCTGTTACATTTTGCTTAAGCTGGCTCCATGCCCCCACGAAGGGAATGGCGCGAAGATCTTTTAAAGTCATCTGGGATTTGCTTCCCCGTTTAGCAGGGCGGCTGCCGATATTTGTTTCACTGTAAAAATTCAGGGGGCTAACGTGCGATAAATAATTCAGAAAATCCGGGTGATTTTTTAACGCACTGTAAGCCTTGAAACTTTCTGCAGCCATTTCCTGGAGAAGACTATCTTCAGAAGCCTCCATGGTAACATAGCGCGTTGAGGATAGATCATTTGTTATACCTGCGTTCAGCAATTGCTCAATATTATATTGCGCTGAATCGATGGTACCGAAATTTGAACTTACTGTCTGTCCTTGTATGGTTAATTGAATTTCTTTGTTAGAAATGTTCTTCCCCATGGACGCATAAAACTTATGCGTTTTCCCTCCTCCCCTCGCCGGCGGCCCGCCCCGGCCGTCAAAAAAAACAACGTCGATCCCGTGCTCTTTCGAAACCCGGGTCAGTGTTTCCTTTGCTTTATAAATGCTCCAGTTAGCCATCAGGTAACCACCGTCTTTGGTGCCGTCTGAAAAACCGACCATGATCGTTTGTTGCTTGCTCCTCCTGTTCAGGTGCTCACGGTACTCGTTGTTTTGATACAATGATTGCATAATCGCTTCTGATTGTTGCAGGTCCTCCACTGTCTCGAACAAGGGCACAATATCTATGGCTAGCTCTTCTTTTTTCCAGCCATTTAATAAAAACAGTCCATAAACTTCCAGTACATTCAAAGCAGTATTACACTGGCTGATGATGTATCGGTTACAACCCATCACCCCGTTGTACTTTTGAATATCCTTCACTGCTTTCATGGTTTCCAACGTGTCCTTTACTATTCCTTCTTCATATCCGGATGGATCTACATTTCCACCTGCAGTTACAAGCAACTTTTCTTTTTCGCCCTGGCTCAACTCATTATAATTACCAGGGAGTAGATCGCCCATCTCTGCGATCGCTTCCAAAACAATATTATGCACAGAGCTTTCCTGCCTCATATCGAGTGAAGCAAAATGCAGTCCGAAGACATGAACTTTATTGATAAGGTCTTCCGCAAGATGGAGAAACAAACCATTATGCTGGTAAATCAAAATCTTTTTAATTTCCATCAATGCATCAATGATGTACTCTTTGGTTAAATCGGTCTGATGATCCGGAACATATATATTGTTGTACAATTTTTTTTCCAGGTCTGTGAGTATTGTATCTACTCCTTTGAAAGTAAGCCTGCGTTTTAGTAACCTTACATCATAATAGTAACATTTAATGATGCTATCACGCAAAGCGTCTGCTACTTTCAACGAAATGGCAACATTTACGTTGGGATTGCCATCCCTGTCTCCGCCTGGCCAAAATCCCATGGTAATAATCGGGTTATCAGCTGGTACGGATTCAGGAAACTGGTTTTGAAAAAACGAAATGATGTTACCGGCTGCCGAGTAGAAAACATTCTCCAGGTACCAAATCAAGCTGACCGCTTCATCATACGGTGTAGGCTTCTGCTTTTTAAGAAAAGCTGTTTTTCCCAACTGCTGCAAATACATATTTATCTTGCCTGCATCGTTACCTGCAATGGCGTCTGAAAGATCATTGATAATTCCCAATACTGAACCAGGATAAAATTGAGTAGGGTGGGCCGTTAATACAAGCCTGATGGCAAAATCCTGTAACTTTCTGGTAAGCTTTTCCTGTTTGTTAGTACTTACTACTTCCGTGTCGAGCTGTTTAAGGCTTCCCAATCCGTTAAAATCATGCACATCCCTGAAAGCTGCATCTTCCAGAGCATCAAATAAAACTACCTGTCTTTCAACATACTGGATAAACCTAAACAACATATCCAACTTCTCTCTTTCATTGATGAGTGACGTATGCTTTTGGAAGAATTCTTCTATTATCTGAACGGGTCCCTGTTTCTTCTTGTAACCGTCTTCGCAAAAATTAAGGAACAACGACAATAGAATTCCGGTCCGTTCTATGCGGTGGAAGGGCAGTGAGTTAAAAAAACTATTGTAAAGCTGAAACTTCAGACCCACAAAATCCTTGAATTGTTGCAAACCGTAAGACAAATGGTTATTCATTTAAGATGTATTAAGCATGATAAAAAATACGGCAGCAAGTACTTTCAGCCTTGAAAATAGTGCAATTTTTTCAATTCATTTTAAGGTACCAGGCTATTTACTTACCTTCGAAATTTATAAATCATGATGATTAACATCCCTTATATCGCTTCGTTTAAAATTATCATGCTGGCTTCCACCACCAGCTATATTACCATTACAACCCGTTAAGGGTTGTATCTTTCCATATTATTCATTGGGCTTTGCTGTTTCAAAAAGCAATTCTTCGAGTTATCAATATCATTAAAATTCAATTCACCATATGAAGGTTCTAAAATTCGGAGGCAGCTCCGTTTCCAATGCAGACAATATTAACCGGGTAGTTGCCATTATAAAAGATGCTTTAGTCAGTGAAAAAACTGTTGTAATTGTTTCAGCACTGGGTGGCATAACCGATACCCTGATAGAATGCGGTACGCTTGCTTCCGCAGGAACCGAAAGCTATAAATCCAAACTTCATGAAATTGAACAACGGCACCTTGAAGCAGTGAAATCGCTGATACCAGTAGCCGAACAAAGCAGCATCCTAAGCTGGGTAAAGAAACGTTGTAATGAACTGGAGGATATTTGCAATGGTGTGTATTTGCTGGGTGAGCTGTCAGACAGAACAAAGGACCGGATCGTTAGCTATGGCGAACAAATATCCTCCTTCATACTTAGTTCAAAGTTAAAAGCAATCGGGAATGATAATGCATGGAAAGACGCAAGAGAACTCATCATCACCGACTCAAATTTTACATATGCTTCGGTAGACTTTACCGCGACCAATCAAAACATACATCATTATTTTGCGGTTAGCAGAGATTCATTATTTGTAATGCCCGGTTTTGTTGCTTCCGATGCGAGCGGTGCCGTGACTACATTAGGGCGCGGAGGTTCTGATTATACTGCTGCCATTATAGCTGCAGCTATCGACGCTTCTTCCATTGAAATCTGGACGGATGTATCCGGTATGATGACAGCTGATCCACGGCTGGTAACCAATACGAAAGTTATCCAGGAAATTTCCTACCAGGAAGCGATGGAACTTTCACATTTTGGTGCTAAAGTTATTTATCCCCCTACCATCCAGCCGGTTATGAGTAAAGCCATACCGGTATGGGTGAAAAACACTTTCGCTCCCCAGGATCATGGAACACTGATTAAAAGCCACGTGCCCAAAAACGGTGGAAGTATTCGGGGCATTACCAGTATAAATAAAATAGCATTGTTAAGCCTGGAAGGTAGCGGTATGGTCGGTATACCCGGATTTTCGAAGCGCCTTTTTGAAGCACTGGCTGCTCACAGGATCAATGTAATTCTTATCACACAAAGTTCTTCTGAACATTCAATCTGCGTTGCCATTGATCAAAATAACGCGGGCAAGGCCAAGGAAGCTATCGACGCCGCTTTTGAAGTTGAAATCAAAAATGGCAAGGTAGATCCCCTGGTTCTGGAAACCGACCTGGCGGTTATTGCCCTTGTTGGGGATAATATGAAAAACCACCCGGGAATCAGTGGTAAAATGTTTGGTGCGATCGGAAGAAATGGTGTCAATGTAAGAGCGATTGCACAGGGTTCCTCTGAACGAAATATTTCGGCTGTTGTATCGATACAGGATGTAAAAAAAGCAATCAATGTACTACACGAAGAATTTTTCGAGACTACCTACAAACAAATGAACCTGTTCATTACAGGTGTGGGCAATGTAGGCAGCAAGCTGATTGCTCAATTACACCAACAACAGGAATACCTGCAGCAGCACCTTCGCTTGCAGATAAAAGTGGTGGGAATGGCTAACAGTACAAAAATGCTTTTCAATGATGAAGGGATAGATCTTGCTGACTGGCGTACATTGTTAGAGCAGGGCAAATCGATGCAGTTGCAACAATTTATTGACACGATACGTGCGAAGAACTTACGCAATGCAGTATTTGCAGATATCACCGCAAATGATGAAGTTGCCATGAGTTATGGGCCCCTGCTTCAAAAAAGCATATCCGTAATTGCCTGTAACAAAGTTGCCTGTTCGTCTCCATTCAGTTACTACCGCAACCTGAAAGACCTGTCAAGAGAATTCAATGCGCATTTTCTTTTTGAAACAAACGTAGGGGCAGGACTTCCGGTAATTGGAACACTCAACGACTTATTGAGAAGCGGCGATGCCATCAATAAAATTGAAGCGGTATTAAGCGGCACCCTTAATTTTGTTTTCAATCATTACAACGGAGAAAGTTCATTCGCTGAAGTAGTGCGGCAGGCACAGGAAGTGGGTTCCCCCGAACCGGATCCAAGGCTCGATCTTAGCGGAACGGACGTTATGCGAAAGATAATGATCCTTGCCAGGGAAACCGGTGAGAAGATGGAAATGAGCGACATTGGAAACGTTTCTTTTATGCCTCCATCCTGTATGCAGGGAGACGTAGAAAATTTTTACAGTGAAATGGCGAATCATGAAGAACATTTCAGACAGCTATACAAGGAAGCCGCTTCTGCAGGTAAAAAGTTGAAATTTGTGGCAAAGTATGAAGACGGAAAGGCCTCAGTGGGGCTGCAACATATAGATCCAAATCACGATTTCTATCACCTGTATGGTAAAGACAATGTGGTTTTATTTTATACCAACCGGTATGTGCAGCAACCTCTTGTAGTTAAAGGTGCCGGTGCAGGAGCCGAGGTGACAGCCTCAGGCGTTTTTGCCGATATTATCAGGGCAGCGGTGTAGCTATCAGCTATTTGCCTAACAAACTGCACGAGGTTGTTCTTATCTCCAAATTTGAATCATGAATTTATAAAACTGGATACCTTGAAGCGGACGGCTGATAGCTGATGGCTCAAAGATGAAGACAATGATCAAAGAAATTACTATAACAGCCCGACAGGTGACCATATCCAGTCCTGCAAGTATTGCAAATTTGGTATGTGGGTTCGACGTGCTTGGTATGTCGCTGAATTCACCACAAGATCTTATGCAGGTAACGCTAAGCGACAATCCCGGAATTCGCATCAAACACAGTGACGGTTACAAGCTTCCAACTGCTCCGGAACAGAATGTGGCGGGCGCGGCAATTTTAGCACTGGTGCAAGAGTTACATCTGCCTATTGGCTTTGATATACTTATAGACAAAAGAATAAAACCGGGTAGCGGCCTTGGTTCAAGTGCAGCAAGCGCTGCAGGAGTGGTAGTAGCAGCCGACCATTTATTAGGCAACTGTTTTTCGAAGGAGGACTTAGTGCGCTTTGCCATGTCAGGTGAAAAAGTTGCTTCCGGCGTAAAACATGCAGATAACATAGCACCGTGCATTTACGGTGGCGTTACACTTATACGTTCTATCTTCCCGATAGACATCGTTCCACTGCCTGCTCCCCCCATGTTTGTTACCGTTGTACATCCGCAGATTGAAGTAAAGACTTCTGATGCCAGGCAAATTCTTCGTAAAGAAGTATTGCTAAAAGATGCCATCAGGCAGTGGGGTAATATTGCAGGACTTGTAACCGGGCTCATGAAAAACGATTATGACCTGATTAGCCGGTCTCTTGAAGACGTTATCATTGAACCCGTTCGCAGTATTCTCATTCCCGGGTTTGATGACGTAAAGAAACACAGCAAGGAAGCGGGCGCATTGGGGGGTGGAATCTCCGGCTCAGGCCCCTCTATCTTTATGCTGAGCAGGGAAGAACACACTGCCATCGAGGTAGAAAAAGTCATGAAAGCCATTTTTGATAAAATAGGCATTGCTTATCATACTTATGTTACAACCATCAATTACCATGGAGTAAGACTCATGGAACAGGAATAAATTTCCTGGAAGTAATCACACTCATGTACCTATCATGAACTGTTGAATGGTGATTTTTCATTGTCGCTAAATTGTAAAAATGTTATACTACAGCACCAACAATAATTCGGCCCTCGTCGACTTCAAAAATGCCACTATTAAAGGACAGGCACCTGACGGAGGCTTGTATTTCCCGGAAAGAATTCCACAGCTTCCTTTTGAATTTTTTAACGAAATCAGGCTTTCTTCAAGAGAAGAAATTGCCATTGAAGTTATTAGGCCTTTCGTTGGTGACACCATTCCAGAAGCCGAGCTGAAACGAATTGTTGCCGAAACAATTAATTTTGAATTTCCTTTGGTAAAAGTGGATGAAAACACCTTTTCGCTTGAACTGTTTCATGGCCCCACACTTGCTTTTAAAGATGTAGGTGCCCGCTTCATGAGCCGGTGCCTTGGATATTTTATTAAAAATGCCGGGCGCAACATAACTGTGCTGGTGGCGACATCCGGAGATACTGGTGGCGCAGTAGCAAGTGGTTTTTATGATGTGGATGGTATAAATGTAGTCATTCTTTATCCTACAGGTAAAGTGAGCAGTGTGCAGGAACTTCAATTGACGACATATGGAAAAAATATTACAGCCCTTGAAGTAAACGGCAATTTTGATGATTGCCAGCATCTGGTAAAACAGGCTTTCAGCGATTCAGAACTGAATACGGAATTGTTCCTTACTTCCGCTAATTCGATCAATGTAGCCCGGTGGCTGCCACAGCAATTTTATTATTTCTTTGCCTACCGGCAATGGGCCCACAAATCAGATCCGCCGGTCATTAGTGTTCCAAGCGGAAATTTCGGTAATGTTTGTGCAGGACTGCTTGCACATCGGTCAGGCCTTCCCGTTAAACATTTCGTGGCAGCCTGTAATGCCAATAATATCATTCCACAATATCTTGATTCCGGTAAGTATACTCCCAAACAGGCCGTCTCTACCTTATCAAATGCAATGGATGTGGGCAACCCTAGCAATTTCGTAAGGATACTCGAGATATTCAACCGTGAATTCAAGTCGCTAAAAAACGTGATGAGCAGTTATAGTATTAGTGATGATGAAACGAAAAACATCCTGGAAGATGTATACACGAAATACCAATACCTACTTGACCCACATGGTGCCGTAGCCTATTGTGCGTTGAAAACTTACCTGGCTGATCACCTGGATGAAAAGGGAATCTTCCTGGAAACAGCGCACCCAGTGAAGTTTTATGATGTAGTAGAACCTATTATACACGAGAAAGTGCCTATTCCTGACGCTGTCAAAGAATTGCTGGGGAAAAAAAAGGAAAGCATCCAGATAGAAGTCAATTACAAAACCCTGAAGCAATTGTTGCTGGCAAGCCAGCAATCACAACCAAGAAATGTCCATCATCATAGCAGCTGATAATCAA
>JBBJOD010000238.1:0-7709 GCA_037721715.1 Chitinophagaceae bacterium
TAGTTACTATCAATGTTAATAACAATCATCTGGAATATAATAAGAGTATTTTGATTGAAGTTAAAAAAAGTAACGGTTCTAAATTTTAGAACCGTTACTTCTTTTTTAATATTACAGGTAAACACTTACCTATTAATTTTTTGCTGCATTTGCGAACCATTTTGATAATTGAGTGCAGTCTTTAGCATCTTCATCAATCATAATATAATAACTCGAGATTTTTGTACTAAACCATTTTTCGATAGCGTCAAACTTTTTTTCCTCTATGGCACGGCTTGCTACTTTATTATAATCATCTTTCAGGTTTTCACGATGAGGTTCAGACCTGCTTTTAAGGTAAACGATACGAACAGCCTTCTTTCCTCTCTCATCGGTAAAACTTACGGGTTTAGAGAATTCGCCTACTTTCAATTTGTCCAGCATTAAAGCCAATTCCTTATCCAGCTGGTCAATGGTACAATAAGTGCCATTGGCACATTGCTTCATACCTGCAGTGAATTTAGCCGTTTCATCTTCAGTATACCTGGAGACTGCTTCTCCAAATTGCACGGTGTTTGAAATGAGGTTCGCTCTTACTGAATCCAGCTTACTGATTGTTGCAGTTGTCTCTACTTCCGTTACTTGTGGAATTTTAAGGATATGCCGAACAGTAGCATCATCTCCCGCCCTGGTAACCATTTGAATAATGTGGTATCCAAATTTTGATTTTATAACAGGAGAAACCTGCCCGTCTTTTAAACGGAACGCGGCAGATACAAAAGTGGGATCCATGGTTTTTTCTGTACGATTGATCGTATACATCCCGCCTTTGTCTTTACTTCCAGGATCGTCGGTATAAAGGCTCGCAAGCGTTTCAAACTTTCTTGTTCCGGCTTCCACCTGTTGCTTATAATCATTTAACTCATCCAGGGCATATTTCTCCAGGTCCCGGCTAGCCTTGGGATAAAGAACAATTTCACCAATTTCTATTTCTGATTCATAGAAAGCAAGACTGTCTTTTGGTATTTTGTCATAGTATGCTTTAACCTCTGTAGGAGTAATTTTCACGGTGGCTACTATCTTGTTCCTCATTAATTCGGCTAGTTTGCTTTCTTTAATGGGTTGACGAAAGTCTTCCTTTAACTGGTATACAGTTCTTCCTGCTACCTGTTCCAACGCTTCTTTAGATCCGAATTGCTGAACAAATGCACGTACCCTGTTATCCAGCATCCCTTCTAATTCCTCCTCACTCACCTGCAAGGAATCTTTCTCTGCCTGCATCACCAGGGCTTTCATGGCCAGCGCCTGTTCAATCATGGAGCAACGTGCATTCTCAGGAACCTGTTCCTTCCTTCTTTCCATATCCGCGATTTCATTGGCAATCTCGGAACTTAGAATGATTTTATCTCCTACAATAGCTAATATTTTGTCAGCTACAGCTTTATTATTCGTTTGAGCAATTGTTGCCATCACTCCAAAAAGATAGACAGCAATGAAAATAAACTTCTTCATAATATTAATAAGCTAAGGTAATGGTACGTAATGCGAGTGCAGCGCTCAAATTTAATAGTAGTCGAAGCCTGGCTCCAGCTTTGAAACAATAATCTATCAAAACTATTTACAATGCGGTAGTTACGGCATCAGGTATTTACCATTTAACAAAGGTTTACAGATGAAGCTGATTGAAGCGAAACTAAATACGGCAGATTGCTGACTTCAGTTTCGCTTTTGGAGATTATAATGTTCTTTTAACTTCTTCTTCCTCGTATGCTTCAACAATATCACCGACTTTCAGGTCATTGTAATTTTTGATGGTAAGACCGCATTCCATGCCAGTGGGTACTTCCTTTATATCGTCTTTATAGCGTTTCAGAGAAGCCAGTTCAGCAGTAGCGCCTTCACCTGTAGGATAGATTACGATACCATCCCTGATCAACCTGATTTTTGAATTTCGGTTTATTTTTCCATCAATCACCTGGCAACCTGCTACGGTACCCTTATCAAACTTATATACCTCCCTGATCTCAACGTTAGCAACCACTTTCTCCTGGATCTTAGGTTCAAGCATGCCTTCCATGGCGCTCTTGATCTCTTCGATGGCGTTGTAGATGATTGAGTAAGTTTTTATTTCAATATTCTCTTTTTCGGCAATCTTACTCGCTTGTAAAGATGGACGCACCTGGAAGCCTACAATAATAGCGTCTGAAGCTGTTGCCAGCAAAACATCGCTTTCTGTAATAGCTCCTACCGCCTTATGAACCACTCTTACAGCTATTTCTTCCGTAGACAATTTCTGCAGGGAGTCACTCAAAGCTTCAACAGAACCATCGTAGTCACCTTTGATGATCAGGTTCAGCTCTTTGAAGTTTCCTAATGCAAGTCGCCTTCCTATTTCATCAAGAGTGATATGTTTCTTTGTGCGTATACCTTGCTCGCGAAGAATCTGTCCGCGACGGCTCGCAGTTTCTTTTGCTTCACTTTCATCTTCGAAGACCCTGAACTTTTCACCCGCCTGCGGGGCACCGTTCAAACCTAATAGCAATACTGGTGTTGAGGGAGGAGCCTCTTCCACTCTTTTATTGCGTTCGTTGAACATGGCTTTTACCCTGCCATAGTGCTGGCCTGATACTACCAGGTCACCCACTTTAAGCGAGCCGCTCTGTACAAGCACGGTGGCTACGTAACCGCGTCCTTTATCCAGTGTTGCTTCAATGATGGTTCCACCGGCTTCTTTGTTGGGATTTGCTTTCAGATCCAGCAGTTCCGCTTCCAACAATATCTTTTCAAGCAGCGCATCTACGTTCAAGCCTGTTTTCGCAGAAAGTTCCTGACTTTGGTATTTGCCACCCCACTCTTCTACCAGCAAGTTCATGCCAGCCAGTTGTTCTCGTATCTTTTCAGGGTTTGAACCGTCTTTATCCACCTTATTAATGGCGAAGATCATTGGAACGCCTGCTGCCTGTGCGTGTGAAATTGCCTCTTTCGTCTGGGGCATGATAGCGTCATCCGCTGCAATAACAATTACAGCAACGTCTGTCACTTTTGCACCCCTGGCCCGCATGGCGGTAAACGCCTCGTGGCCGGGTGTATCCAGGAATGTTATGTGCTTATGACTCGGAAGCTCTACCTCGTAGGCACCGATGTGCTGGGTAATTCCACCTGCTTCTCCTGCTACTACTTTAGAACTGCGGATATAATCCAGTAGCGAAGTTTTACCATGGTCAACGTGACCCATAATTGTTACAATCGGCGCGCGGTGTTTCAAATCTTCAGGATCATCTTCATCTTCGTCCTCGGCCATTTCATCTGCATCTTCTAGTCCCATGAATTCAACGTCAAAACCGAATTCACTGGCAACAAGTTCTATCACTTCTGCGTCGAGGCGCTGGTTGATGGAAACCATAGTGCCCAGGCTCATACACTTGCCGATTACTTCTGTATAGCTAACATCCATCAGGTTCGCCAGTTCAATTACACTAATGAATTCAGTGACCTGCAACTTGTTATCCTGCATATCGTCGGAGCCGTTCTGTTCGGCCATTTCTTCACGCTTGGCACGACGATATTTCGCTTTAAGGCTCTTACCTCTTCCACCCGAGCCACTTAGTTTTGCCTGTGTTTCCCGTATTTTATCCTGTATCTCCTTTACATCTATTTCTTTTATTTCACGCCGTGGCACCCTTGAACCCGGGGCACCCGTACCGGTTCGTGCCGGACCTGTTGCAGGCCCGCGGCGATCCGTACCTGTATTACTGCGAGGTATGTTACTAGCCGCTGGGCGAAGTGGCTGATTTTGGCCCTGGCCCGGACCCAGTGGTCGTGGCCCGTGTGTTGCACCCTGGCCCGGAACCTGCGGAGGTCTTTGGAAAGGATTCTGAGGCCGGGTACCCTGCTGACCTGGCGCGGTACCTTGTTGCCTGCTAAACGGTTCGCCTTTTTTCTCAACAGGAATTCGTTTGCGTTTCCGCTTTTCGTCATTAGGTTTAGGACGAGTATCGTTATTAAGCGGCAATTGTATTTTGCCTAGAATCTTGGGACCTTCCAACTTATCGGCCTTGATGTTTTCAATCATAGGCATTTGCGGACCCTCATTGATGGCTACTGGTCCAGTGATACTTTCAACCTCCGATACTGGTAACAGTTCCTGCAATTCCTCTTTTTTTGCCGGTGGTGCATCCTTTGCGCTTTCCACCCGGGGTGTCTCTGCGACAATTTTTTCAGAAACCAAGGGCTGATCTTCCTGAACAGGTCCGGCTTGAATTTCCGGCATTTGTACCATTACTTCCTCAGGTTTTTTAGCCTGCGGTTTTCTAGGCCTTGTAGATGAATCAATAGAACTGAGGTCTATCTTATCCAAAACTTTTGGCCCTTCTATTTCCGGGGCAACAATATTAGCCAGTTCTTTGATCTCCGGCTCTTTCGTTTCAGTTTCTTTAATTTCCGGAGCGGTGATTTCAGGAGCTTTTACCGCGGGCGCTTTTATTTCAGGAACTTTTACCTCCGGCGCCTTAACCTCAGGAACTGCCTCAACAACAGGAACCGGTTTATTTTCAATAACCGGTTTTTCCTCTTCTTTTACAACCTTTTTGGTTTCTTTTTTGAAGACAATTTCTTCTTCATCCTTTTTCTTCTTGACCTCCACAGAACCTCCCCGCGGAAGATCTATCTGATCACTCTTGATCTTCGCCACTTTATCGCTTTGGAATTCTTGTTGCAAAGAACGATACATGTCCTCCGTCAGTTTTGACGTCGGTTTCAGGTCGTCTTTGCTGAATCCTTTACCCGACAAATAATCAACAAGGGTATCTTTACCAATGTTGAATTCTTTGGCGGCAGCCATCAGGCGTGGTGTAGTAACTTCTGACATTCGTATTTGTAAACTGTTTATTTTCTTTTTAATGTAATTAATCATCTGACAAGTTGCTCATAACTTTTCCGGTATTCCGGAAATAAATTTGCTTTTGATAACTTCATGATCCCCGTCATCACTAAAAAAGCTATCATATGTCAAATATCCGCCTAATTTGAGGTTTCTATATTATAAGCACGTTACCTTTTCCTGTTAAAACTACTCTTTTTCAAATTCTGCCTGTAAAACTTTCCTTACCTCTTCAATTGTTTCCTTCTCTAAGTCGGTTCTTCTTTCCAGTTCTTCAGCTGTAAGGTTCAGAACACTCCTGGCTGTATCGCATCCAATTCGTTTTAGTTCATCGAGTATCCAGGTCTCAATCTCATCACTGAATTCTTCCAGGTCAATATCAAATTCTTCTGGTTCACCTTCGGTATCACGGAACACATCAATGGAGTACCCGGTCAATTCCTGAGCCAGTTTTATATTTACACCCCGGCGGCCGATTGCAAGTGAAACCTGGTCGGGTTTGAGGTAAACATCTGCATGCATTTTTTCAGCATCCAGTTCCATACTGCTGATCTTTGACGGGGTTAAAGACCGTTGAATTAATAACTGGGTATTATTCGTCCAATTGATTACGTCTATATTTTCATTCTTAAGTTCCCTTACTATACCATGAATGCGGCTACCTTTCATACCAACACAGGCGCCTACCGGATCTATCCTGTCATCATAAGATTCTACTGCAACTTTGGCCCTTTCACCCGGTTCGCGCACTATCTTCTTCACCACAATCAAACCGTCAAAGATTTCAGGTACTTCTATCTCCAGTAATTTAGCAAGAAAAGACGGATGTGTACGTGATAATATGATTACGGGGCTGTTATTTTTCAGATCCACTTTTTTTACAACCGCTCGTATACTTTCCCCCTTTTTAAAATAGTCTTGTGGTATCTGTTCGCTCTTTGGCAGAATCAGTTCGCCGCCATCCTCGTCTAAAAGTAATATTTCTTTTTTCCAAACCTGGTAAACCTCTGCGCTTATTATTTCCCCGACCCGGTCGTTGTATTTCTTTACCAGCACATTCTTTTTAAGATCGCTTATACGGCTGGCAAGTGTCTGTTTTGCGGCTAATATGGCCCTGCGTCCAAAATCAAGGATTTCAACTCCCTCGTACAATTCTTCTCCTACTTCAAAGTCAGGTTCTATTTTTGTTGCATCTTTATAAGCCACTTCAGCCAATGGATCCATCACTTCCCCGTCAGATACAATTACCCGGTGACGAATGATTTCCAGGTCACCTTTTTCGGCATTAACGATTACATCAAAATTCTCGTCGCTACCATATTTTTTACGGAGCAGGGTCTTAAAAACATCTTCTACTACCTTCATCATAGTCGGGCGATCGATGTTTTCAGCGTCCTTAAATTCCTGGAAAGCTTCTATCAGGTTTATACTTGCCATAGCGAATACAGTTTAAAAACCCTGTAACAGGTGTTACCGGTGGGGTTGATTTAAAAAACTACTTGGATTTTTGTTGTTTTTATGTTTTCAAATAGAATGGCATGCTTTATCACTTCTTTCTTTTTGCCAATGCCGACGATCTCTTCCATTATAATGCCGTGTTCACTTGTTTCTGTGAGTTTGCCTTCTTTCTTGGTTCCATCATTCAAAATTACTTCTACCGACCTGCCTAAATTTTTCTTGTACTGCCTGTGAAGCCTGAGTGGCTCATCAAGGCCTGGTGAAGATACTTCCAGGGAAAAATCGCCATCAGAAAACAGTCCTTGTTCTTCGATTTGCTTGTAAAGAGCCCTGTTTATTGCAACGCATTTGTCAATAGAAACCCCTAGATCACCATCAATAAAAAGCTTTAGGTGATTGCCCGGACTCATGCGTGCTTCCACCAGGAAATATCCTGTTTCCTTCTCTACCAATTGCTCAGCCATCCTCGAAATTGCCTGTATCTGTGTTTCGTTATTCATGGCAAATAGAGAAGGGAACGGACCCCGTTCCCTTCTATTGATTCTTATGCTGAAGCAAATATAGGTAAAAACAGCTATTCATTCCAAATACATTATGTTTCCGCCAACTGTTAATTAAATATTAACTACGGCACAATCCAAGTATTTTATAACTTTACTGCCCTATGACGGTAATTCTTATTCTTCTGGGCATATATATTTTATATAAAGTAGTGGAATTTTTGATTCCCATTTATAAAACAACAAAAAGGGTACAGAAGCAATTCAGAAACATGCAGCAAAACAGAAGTAGTGAAAATGGCTCATATAATGGTAACGGTAATAGTAAAGAAGCTCCGCAGCCTAAACCCAGTACCCGCGACTATATCGAATTTGAAGAAATCAAAGACTAGCAGCATCTGCCTACTGGATACTAACCTGTATCTTACATTACTCCCTTTCTTATGTGACTTTTAAAATTGCCAGAGTATCTCAGTAGCCATTTAAAAGAACTTCTATGGTGGTTGGGTGATCAAGGTAAAGGCCTTTTATGTTTATTGAATTAGCCGCTTCCACGTTAGATAGGGTATCGTCAATAAAGAGAGTCTGTTCTGCTATCAGCCTGTTTGTGTTTAAAACATATTCGAAGATTTCACCATCAGGTTTCCTAAGTCCAATTTCGTGTGAGTAGTATGCTTTCTCGAAACAGTCATTGAGGGTGACGGGATCACCAGTTGTTTTGAGTTCTATTTGCTGAAATGCCTCATGATGAATTGCATTGGTGTTGCTCAATAAAAATATCCGGTAGCGTTTTTTAAGGCCCAGTAAGAAATCTATCCTTCCGGCAGGAATATCCAGGAGCATCGCATTCCATGCAGTTCTGATCTGTTCAACGGAAAGTGTGTCATTGTAGC
>JBBJOD010000239.1:0-7649 GCA_037721715.1 Chitinophagaceae bacterium
AATAATTCTTATATTTTTATGGAGGCTATCTTCTCTCATTGTTTCGAGGCTGTTGTAGATATTCTTTGTTTTTATCGCAAAAACCACTCCTTCAGCCTGCACCTGCCGGGTACTTAAAATACCTACCACTTCACCATTTTTGTTAAGGACCGGGCCACCGCTATTGCCCGGATTTGCTGCCACGGCAATCTGACATGCAAGGGTGTCGCCGTTGAATCCTGTCTTCGCACTCATATAGCCCTGGCCGTAAACGATCTCATCTCGTGGGTAGCCAAGTGTAAAAATCTCTTCTCCGAGGTCGGCCCCCATTTTTTTAAAGCCATATGGTAGAGAAAGGGAAGGTTTGTAGTCTTCGTCTTCAATTTTCAAAATGGCGAGGTCATTTACATGATCAATTTTAATGATGGTTGCTTTGAACTCCTGCGACTTGTTGTTTTGTAATACTACGTTTTTGTTGTCACCAATAACGTGTGCGTTTGTGACTACATAACCTTTGGCATCTACCAGGAAACCGGTGCCACCTGATTTAACATTTGCGTCAATCGGTATTTTCGTTGCCTTTGTTGTATTGATGATCTGATTACTTAATGCGTTCTGGTTTTGTTCAAGTTTATTTACCTTTCTGCTAAGTTGCTCAACGTAGGCTGTGTTCGCTGTAGGGGTGAAATAGGCAATAAGTCCGCTAATGGAAAGCGCGGTTAATCCGGCAATCGAAGCCGCCACTGCTATTACGCGCCTGTATTTTTTTAAAAGATCGATTACCTTGGCGCGGGGTGCTTTTTCTTCAATTTCACCTGCAGCCAGCAGGTTTGCGTGAATGTCGTGGAGTGATGTCTTAAAATTTTTGTGATCACCATATTCAGATACGTGGTGGAGGAAGATGGAATATTCAACTACCAACTGATCTAATTCAGGTGAACTTTTACGTAACTGTTCAAATTTGGCAAGTTCATCCTCAGTCATGTCTCCCTGGAGGTATCTTTCAACTGATTCTACCAAATTTATATCTTCTATCACAGCGTTTCACTTTTATATTTTGAAAAAAAAAGTTTCTTTAAACGTAAGAGGCATTTGTATTTCTGATTCTTCGCATTATCGGCATTTGTGTACCCGAACGACCCTGCTATATCCGTCATATTTTTTTTCTGCATGTAATAAGCTTCCAATAAACTTTTGCAAGGTTCGCCCAGGTTCATCATAGCTTTTTCCATCACTTGAAAATCGATATCCCGCTGTTCATGCGCTTCTATCTCTTCTTCTACCGCAACTGTTTCGGCAATGGTATCAACATCGCCTCCGAATTTCTTTAAATATTGTAATCTTTTGAGCCACAACCGTCTAGCAACTGAATACAAATAGGTTTTGATTAAACAATTCAGTTCAAAGCTGCCCGATTTTGCATTTTCAAAAAGCACAATCATTGATTCCTGGAATATATCCCTGGCATCATCTGCGGTTCCATTATTATTGATTATCATAGACTGCACCATATTATAACTTTGCTTATAAATGGTTTCTACAGCTTTTTTATCATTCCTGGCCAGTCCTCGCAGTAATTCTTTTTCTGATGAGTCTATAATCACAGTACCGTGTTTAATACTTGAATCAATAAAGGGTAACCCAAAAAGTGCTTAAAATTTCATTGATAGAAGGGTTACCTTCCGCTTGCTGAATGTATCAACCCGAATAGACATTAAATGAAAATACAAATTAAAAAGCTCTTATTAGTCGTAGCGGTTGGTGCATTTGCAGCTTGTAATGAAAGCGCCAAAAGTACCGAAACTGCCATAGATTCGTCAGCAAATGCCATCTCAGATTCTTTGGAAAACCGGGGTGATAGTTTGTCAAGCAGTATTGATTCTTCTTATGAGGGAAAGGCAGATTCAGTTAAACCGATGCCGGAAAGTTCGAAGAGACCCTGATTTATCCGGCATTACAACAAATAAAATTTTATTTCTTAAAACCAGGTTACCTTTTCGAATTGTGGACATTAACGCTATACATTCACTACAAAAAAACAAAAAATGAAAAAACTCTTATTAGTGTTGGCTATTGGTGCATTTGCAGCCTGTAATGACAGTACAACAACTGAAACAACATCTACAGACAGCACGGTAACTACACCTATGGTAGACACTACTACAGTATTAACACCTGATACAATGTCTACAATGTCGACAGATACTACGAAAAAGATGTAATCTCTTTCATATGGCAAGCAATCGTTAGAGGCCGTCCTGTTCCCAGGATGGCCTATTTTTTTTTTAACCCGATAGCTCGCTACCATTTAGTACGAATTCTGTAGTTGAAAGTTATAAAACCTTCAACCACAGACATATCCGAAAGCTATATCCCCATTTTCCTTTTAAGATTTTGGTCGATTGCATCCAGGAATTCCTCCGTATAAAGGTAGTTTTTACCATGTTCTACCTTATTTCCATGTATGCAAACCGCCAGGTCTTTTGTCATTTTGCCGCTTTCAACTGTTTCAACACAAACTTCTTCTAATGCGGTGCAAAAATTAATCAGTTCCTGGTTGTCGTCTAATTTACCCCGAAAAGCAAGGCCACGTGTCCATGCGAAAATAGAGGCAATGGGATTGGTCGAGGTTGGCTTACCAGCCTGGTGATCCCGGTAGTGGCGGGTAACCGTTCCATGTGCAGCCTCTGCTTCCATAATATTACCATCCGGGGTAATGAGGACAGAAGTCATTAACCCAAGTGATCCGAAACCTTGGGCTACTGTATCACTTTGCACATCTCCGTCGTAGTTCTTGCAGGCCCACACGAAATTACCACTCCATTTAAGCGCACTTGCCACCATATCATCTATTAGCCGATGTTCGTAGACTATGCCCGTCGTTTTAAAATCGGCTTTAAACTCATTATCATATATCTCCTGGAAAATATCTTTGAACCTGCCATCATACTTCTTTAATATGGTGTTCTTGGTAGATAAATAGAGCGGCCACTTTTTACTTAATGCCATATTAAAGCAACTTCTCGCAAAGCCAATGATACTTTCGTCAGTGTTGTACATGCTTAACGCCACACCATCCCCTTTAAAATTGTACACTTCGAATACCTGCGGTTCGTCACCATTTTCAGGCGTAAAAGTCATTGTTAGTTTGCCTTTCCCTTTGATAACTGTATCAGTTGCCCTATATTGATCACCAAAAGCATGACGTCCAACAATGATTGGCGACGTCCAGTTGGTAACTAGCCTGGGAACATTTTCCATCACAATCGGTTCGCGAAAAACCGTTCCGTCTAAAATATTTCGGATAGTGCCATTAGGGCTTTTCCACATTTGTTTCAGCTTGAATTCAACTACACGGTCTTCATCGGGTGTAATAGTGGCACATTTTATGCCGACACCATATTGCTTGATGGCATTAGCAGCGTCAACTGTTACCTGGTCATTGGTATCATCCCGGTGTTCAATACCAAGATCGTAATACCTTATATCTGCTTCTACGTACGGAGTGATAAGCTTGTCTTTTATAAATTTCCAGATTATCCTGGTCATTTCGTCACCATCCAATTCTACCACGGGGTTTTTAACAATAATTTTTTTTGCCATATTCAGTTTTTTATCAGATAAAAGTGAACAAACCTACGTGAAATGGTTGAAATCACAAATAGCAGGTTCGATTCATTGTACTACTTAAAATTTAGTTATTATTTTTGTGCCGATGAATCGTGATTTTTTTATACAATTTTAGCAAGAGATTTTTCAATCCTTAATGAAGTATGCTTGATCTTCTGTATAAATATTTATGTCGTTTCGTAGAAATCTCAACTGAGGAGTTTGCGCAGATGGCAAAATATACTGAAATACGACACTTTAATAAAAAATCAAGATTGGTCAATATAGGCGAACACGAAGGCTTTGTAAACTTTGTAGTCAGGGGGCTCGTAAGGAAGTTTTTCTTCCGCCATCATGAAGAAGTTATTACCCAAATTGCCAAGGAAGGAGAATTGGTCTGCTCATCTGTTTCATTTTTATCAGGTACTGCCTCCGATTATGTAGTTGAAACCATTGAAGCGACTACTATATTGTCAATTTCTGTAAATAATATGGCTGATATTTATAACATGGGCCATAGAATGGAACGCCTTGGAAGATTGGTACTCATCGATTATCTAGTGCAGAAGGAATACTGGGAACATGAACGCATAAAACTTGGGCCGAAACAGCGTTTTCTTAATTTTATTCATGCCAACCCTGATTTGCTCGTTCGCGTTCCGCAGAAACAGCTTGCCTCCTATCTTAATATCAAACCCGAAACTTTCAGCCGGTATAAACATCTGCTGGTGAATAAATCATTTAACATTCAACATAAAGCGTTAAGTGCCATGGCAGATGATGTGATTGATTGATTTATACAATGCATTATTTCAAACGCTTTGTCAAATAAAAACAACTATACTATTTATATTGAAGAAATACACCGGTATTTTAATGGCTTTGTTCCTTTAACGGATGAAGAATTTGAGCAGCTAACACCCTATTTCGAGATTAGGGAGTTTGAAAAAAAGGTTCAGGTAGTAAAGATGGGAGAGATAGATAAGTACTTTAATATCATTATGAAAGGGTTGGTTCGAAAATATACGATTGTCGGAAAAAAAGATGTCACGTTGCAACTTTCCATCGAAGGACAAATGATTCACTCAGAAATTTCGTTTAATACACAGACACCGTCTGAAACTATTGTTGAAACAATAGAACCCACAATTTTTTTTTCGATGAGCTACGATAATTTACAGACTGTTTACAGGTTGTTTCCTAAAATAGAAAAGCTTGCCAGGCTGGTAATCACTTATATGTTTATCAAAAAAGATTTCAGGGATTTTTCACAATTGAAGAAAACCACGCGTGAAAGATTTATCGATTATATGCAGTCGCACCCTGACATGCTTCAGCGCGTACCTCAAAAATACATTGCATCCTACCTGAACATCAAACCTGAAACTTTCAGCCGGCTTAAACACCTGATGCAGCGAAAGAAGTAGCTGGGGATGTAGCTGCTGTTCATCGGGTATCACCTACCAGGAATTAAGTATCAGGCGTTAAAGATGATCCATAATAACGATTTTGGATATGGAATAGCTAGATGTTCTTTAAAAGCCGTTGCAGATATGGTCATTTTCTATCATCACGTTGTTCCGAAGCAACAAACAACCCTCGGTTGATGAACATTCACTACCCTTTGGTAGTATATTTATAAATATATACTACCAGCACCGATACCAGACCCCGGTACCCGGCACCTAATACCCGATTGCATATCGGATGGTCGAAGCTGTCGGCTACCTCACAAGCTTACCACCAGTACCGGGATCTTCAATTCGTGCCTGACCTGGTTAATTGTTGCTCCATACAACCAATCCTTTACACCTGCGTGTCCATGTGCACCCATCACCAGCAAATCTGCTTTTTCTTCTTTAACAAAATGCACAATCTCTTCCCGGCGTCCACGGTAACCCAGCCTGCCTATTGCCTTAAATCCTTTATCACTAAGTTGTTTAACATAAAATTCCATTTGCTCCTCGTCTGTTCTTGTTTCCAGGTCGTCTGTAACGGAACCAAGCACACGGGCTGATGCACTTTCCACCACATGTATCAGCACCAGGGATGCATTTTGCTTCCCTTGCCCGATAGCAAAAGCAATCAATTTTTCGTCATGGATGCTAAAATCCAGTGCTACCGCCACACGTTTGAATTCCGGAATTGAAATACTTTCGAGATTCTTCACCTGAGGATGAATTGCAAGTTGTTCATTTATTCTATTTTTTAATAAAAGGGGATAGGCAATTACAATAATTAGAAGCAGTATCAGTAACACCCCCCCTGTTACTACGAGGATCTTCCAGTAAAGGGCATTTGATGAGTCAAGGAAATCTATGACTATTCCAAGTACTAGTTTTAGGTTAAGCGAAACCAGAACGGCCGTCACCATCCATGCCAGTATTTTTGTGAGAGGTTTGATGGTAAACGACTCCATTTTACTTCTGTCGCTTACGAAGTGAATGAGGGGAATGATGGCAAAACCTAGTTGCAAGCTGAGTATTACCTGGCTTAAAATTAAGAGCGCATCAATTTTCTCGTCACCGTAGAGCACAATTACAACAACGGCAGGTACAATTGCTAACAAGCGGGTAAGCAATCTCCTCAACCAGGGATTTATTCGGAGCCTCAAGTATCCTTCCATTACTATTTGCCCCGCAAGTGTACCGGTAATAGTTGAGCTCTGGCCAGCCGCAATTAATGCGATCGCAAAAAGAATCGGCGCGAGATTGGAACCAAGCAGGGGAGCAAGCAACTGGTGCGCATCCTTGATTTCTGCTACGTCTGTACGGCCGGTTTTGAAAAAAACGGTTGCAGCAAGTACCAGTATTGCCGTGTTCACAAAAAAGGCGAGGTTTAAAGCAATGGCACTGTCAATGAAATTCATTTTCAGTGCATGACGGATGCCTTCAGGATCCCTCTTTATTTTCCTGGTTTGTACCAAAGCAGAATGCAGGTATAAATTATGAGGCATAACGGTTGCACCTATAATCCCTATTGCAATATAAAGTGCTTCACTGTTAGGAATGGAAGGAATAAGGCCGGTAGCCATTTCTGCAAGGTCCGGTTTGGCAAAAATCATTTCTCCTAAAAAAGAAAGCCCGATAATAGCAACAAGGGCTATAATAAATGCCTCCATTTTACGCATTCCTAATCGTTGCAGTAAAAGCAGTAAAAGCGTATCGAGAACAGTGATGAGAACGCCAAAAAGTAAAGGCATGCCGGTCAACAGATGAATACCGATCGCCATGCCCAGCACTTCAGCAAGATCGGTTGCTGCAATGGCAATTTCTGCCAGTATATATAAGGGGAAATTGATATACCTGGGGTAAACTTCCCTGTTCGCCTGTGCAAGGTCTCTTCCACGTACAATGCCCAGCCTTGCAGATAAACCTTGTAAAAGAAGGGCCATAAGGTTACTCATCAGCAAAACCCATATGAGGGTATATCCAAACTTGCTGCCACCTGCAAGGTCTGTGGCCCAGTTTCCGGGGTCCATATAACCAACGCTAACCAGGTACGCTGGGCCAAAGAAAGCAAAGATTTTTCTTAGCCTGCCGGGTTGCCGGGTAGTATCAACAGAACCATGGACCTCGCTTAATGATACTTCGTTAGAAATTTTATTCATAAATTCTCTTTAAATGCCGGGTTCCTCCTTAGGGTTTTTGACGCCAGGTGTTAGTGGACTTTCTATCTTAATTCGTTTGGCAGGCGAGTCATCGTACTTAACAAAGAGATTTTTTGCCAGGTGTTCACTAATGGTAAAGGCGGGTTGGCTTCGTAACTTTATTTCTATGGAATTGTCGAAGTTGAATTTTCGCTTTACTTCAAGCCGGGTTCCGATCTTTATTTTGTTGTGATTCATGAGTTCCATGATCTCCGGCGATTGGTCTCCGATGTTACTTATTTCAGACAATACGTTCACCGGAAGTTCAGCCAGGTTGATGTGTTTATTGATGGGCATTCGTCCCTGGCCATCCGGAATTGGGTCACCATGGGGGTCGGCCTGTGGAAAATCGAGGTATTCTTCTAATTTATCAATTAGCTTTTTGCTGGTGATATGCTCCAGTTCTTCAGCT
>JBBJOD010000240.1:0-7639 GCA_037721715.1 Chitinophagaceae bacterium
ACAATTCTAAAATCGCCTGGAGTAAAACCGGCTGGTATACCCGGTTCGTTCAATTGGTAGATGCCGTTAATCTGATAGCCGAATACGGAAAACAATGATTTTCCAATGAACCATCCATTACGTATGTCATCATCCTGGATGCCGTCTTTGTTGGCATCCTCACCGGTGAGTTTTATTAACTTATTACGGTTGATCGAGAAAACAAACCCGCTTTCCCAATTCAGTGCCAGTCGATCATTCTTTACATTGATGGAGTTGATTGACAGCTCAAAACCTTTATTACTCACTTCTCCGATATTTGTAAATATTCTATTAAACCCTGAGGTTTGAGGCAGGGCCCTTTCGAGCAACAAGTCGGTAGTATTTGATGAGTACATATCAATACTACCGGTTATCCTGCGTTTAAAAATGTTGAAATCAATGCCCAGGTTCCTTGTTGTGGTGGTTTCCCAGGTAAGTTCATCGTTGGCCATGGAACTTACAAAAATTGTTGTCACAGGAGTTTGTCCGAATGTATACTGGCCTGAGCTCATCCTGGCCAGAGATTGATACCTGCCTACGGCCTGGTTTCCGTTTTTGCCATAGGATAACCGTACCTTAAAGTAGTCGAGCCATGAAATATTCTGCAGGAATTTTTCATTGGTGAGCGTCCACCCAAAAGCGACGGACGGGAAGGTGGCATATTTATTATGCTGTGCAAAACCTGAAAATCCGTCTCTCCTGGCAGTAAGCGTTATTGCATACCGGTTATTGTAAGCATAATTAACCCTGCCCATAATGGCGACACTTTTCTGGTCCTCATAATTTGAACCGATCTGTTGCACCTGGGCGAGTGAAAGATTATCATACCCGTTAGCCTGGGTAAAAAAATTTCTGCCATTAAGACCTGAAGAATCATAGCGGCTGTTTTCCCGGCTATAAAGAAATGTAGCGTCCAGTGAGTGTAAATTATTGAACACCTTTCGGTAATTGATAATGTTGTCCAGCGTCCAATCGAAGATTTCTGTTGTCCGTTTCGAGCCGATGCCATTTGCTGTGATACCTGCGTTGGTTGATCGATTATCCTGGAACTCATTCAGCTTGGCATTTCTCATGTTGCCTGATAAATTTAGTGTCCATTTTAAGCCGGGAATGAATGGAACATCCAGGTTGCTGGAAAACAAACCCCATATGGTTGTCCGGACATCTTTGTTCTGTATCAGGGTGTTCGAAAAAGGATTAACGCCTATGGCATCTCCTACAGGTAATAACGCATAGCCACCTGGTCCGTTCGAATCATACAAGTTTCCGTAGGGACTTTGCTGGTAGGCACTGGTCAGGCTCGCTTCTCTTCCTGAGAAATCCTGAGAAGAAAACATTGTTTTCACCCCGATGGAGTACCAGTCAGTTAACTTATTTGTCAGGTTCAGGTTGAGAGACATCCGTTCGTAGGTGTCCATTTTTACTACACCTTCCTGTTTGAAGTAAGTGCCCGATACATAGTAATTCGTCGTATTGGTTTTTCCGGAAATATCAAGGTGATAATTACTGGTTATTCCTGTTCTGATTACCTGATCCATCCAGTTTGTAGTTATTCCTTTTCTATGATTTTCTGCTTCTGTAACGGTTAGGTAACTGTCGATCATCGATGGATCGGCAACAAGACGCGTTGCCTGCCTGAAATCCAGTACTTTTTGTAAATAGCCCGGGCCATCCAGCACGCGTATTAAGCGATCAGGTTTTTGTATGCCGTGATAGGTATTAAAATTAAATTGCGGTTTACCGGTAGATCCGGTTTTCGTGGTAATTAGTAAAACGCCGTTAGCCGCTCTTGATCCGTATACCGCGGCCGCACTCGCATCTTTCAAAATGTCAACAGAAGCAATGTCATTTGCATTGAAATCAGACAGGTTGCCATTGTAAATAATACCGTCGACAACGATCAGCGGGCTGGTGCCTGCCGAAATGGAATTGATTCCTCTAATAGAGATGGCCGGATTTTCTCCCGGCCTGTCTGGGGAGGTTACATTCAAACCAGGTACCCTTCCCTGCAATGATTGCAGGATATTGTAGTTGGGAAGATCCGCCGTTTTATCTGTAGAAACCCGCACAACCGATCCTGTTACATCCGATTTTTTTTGAGTGCCGTAGCCTACTACCACCACCTGGTCTAAAGACTGCTGGCTTTTTATCAACACCACTGCAATCGGGAACTTTTGATCGACACTTACTTTTAACGATTCATAACCTACCATTGATACGAGCAGTATCGCTTTTGAATCGGCAACTTCAATAACAAATTCGCCGTTCTGGTTCGTTTGTACCGTTTTCTCAGTTCCTATTATTGTTACGGAAGCTCCTTGCAACAAACTGCCATCCTGGTTTCTGATCGTACCATTAACCGGCACAGGTGCGAATAAAGGAGCGGGCCTTACTGTGCTGCTAACGGTTAGGAACACCTTATGTACATCATCACCTGCCACAGCATGTGAACACGCTGCCAGAAGAGTCAGCCCGGCGAGGTACGTCATACTGAATATATTACTTCTTCTTATAGCGGAAAACCTGTTGTTCGATGCTGGTAGGGCCGGCCTTGCTTTGTAAAGGGCAGTTAAGTGCATGAGTTAATTATGGTTGATGATAGATTTTTAAAGTCAATGCTGGATCGATCTTTCCGCGATATTTTAAGGTGCCGGTAAGATAATGTTTCAAAGGATCGCTGGTGCGCGGTGTTACCTAAGGGGATAAGATCAGTGCCTTTTAGAAAAGTACAAACAATCATACGCCGGGGGTAAATACTAAATTAGTATAATTTAGATTATGATACCAGGTAATTTATGGTGTCGAAAAAATCTTTCCTGCTTTCAAATGATTTAAATACCCTGGCGGAAACTTGTAAATTTTTACAACGGTTCAACTTTTGCAGCGAATAGTTAGAAGCCTTTCAAAACAAAATTTAGGTAATCATGAGCCTGGAGAAATATGTTGCTAAACGGGACTTTACAAAGACGGCAGAGCCGAAAGCCGGAAAAAGTAAAGACAACGCCCAATTGCTATTCGTCATTCAAAAACACGATGCCTCACGCCTGCATTACGATTTTCGTCTTGAAATGGAAGGTGTATTGAAAAGTTGGGCTGTACCCAAAGGTCCATCTACAGATCCGAAAACAAAACGGCTGGCCATGATGGTAGAAGACCATCCATTTGATTACCGAAGTTTCGAAGGTATTATACCAGCTGGAGAATACGGCGGAGGAACCGTTATCGTATGGGATGAGGGTACCTATGAACCGATTGAGCCTATTAAAGGTAAAAACGCGCAGGAGAAACACCTGCTTGAACAACTGAAGTCGGGGTCAGTAAAATTGAAGTTATATGGTAAAAAGTTGCAAGGTGAATTTGCACTTGTTAAGACACATGGCATGGGCGAAAATGCCTGGCTGCTTATCAAACACAAGGACGATTTCGCATCAGCGGATGACATTACAAAAAACGACAAATCGGTATTATCTGGCAAAACAATAGAGCAGATGGAGAAAACCAGCGACAAGATTTGGAAAGGCGGACAGGAAAAAGAAATTAAATCACCCAAAAAAGCCGCAAAGAAGAAACTGCCGGAACCGGCGGTGGAACTTGCCGGGGAAGAAGCCGAACCTGCAGAGCATGCCAGGATCGATACTGACGCGGTATTAAAAAAGGCACCAAATTCCGCGATTCCAACGGGCATAAAACCAATGCTCGCCACGCTTGTAGACAAACCTTTCGATGACCCCGGCTGGCAATATGAAGTAAAATGGGACGGTTACCGGGCGCTGGCATTTATTAATAAAGGCGAAGTAGAACTATTATCTAGAAACAATAAAAGCTTCAATGATAAATTCTACTCCATCAGGAATACCTTAAAAACATGGAAGATTAACGCGGTGCTGGATGGAGAGATACTTGTACTCAACGAAAAAGGTGTTTCCAATTTCGGTAATCTGCAGAACTGGCGCAGTGAGGCGGATGGGGAGCTGGTCTTTTATGTTTTTGATTTGATCTGGTTCGATGGTAAGAACCTAATGGGTCTGCCCCTCAATCATCGCCAGTCCATTTTAAAAGATATCATGCCAACTGATGATGACAGCATCCGGCTAAGCAAAGTATTTGTGGCAAGCGGTAAAGATTTTTTTGAAGCAGCGGGAGAAATGGGTTTAGAAGGCATCATTGCTAAAAAGCAGGACAGTACCTATTCGGCCGATTTTCGTTCACGGGAATGGCTAAAAATAAAGGTCAATAAGAGGCAGGAAGTGATCATAGCAGGGTTCACAAAAAATGAGGATACTGTCAAGCAATTCAGCTCGCTTTTACTGGCGGTTTATCAGGATGGTAACTTGCAGTATGTTGGTAAAGTAGGTACCGGTTTCACCGATAAACTGCAAAAAGAAATGATGGCGAAATTCAAGCCATTGATTACAGATAAAAGCCCGTTTGCCGAAATACCCGATGTAAACAAACCTTCACGCTTCAGGCCTAATCCACCAAAAGCAAAAGCAACCTGGCTGAAGCCGGAACTTGTTTGCGAGGTGGCTTTCAGCGAGGTAACGAGTGATGGTGTTTTCAGGCACCCGTCTTTCCAGGGTATGCGTGAAGACAAAAAGGCCGAAGAAGTTATACGTGAAACCGAACTGCATACTGACGAAGCTGTCGCATTAGTAAACGAAACAGAAACGGCAACAAACGAGCCCCCACTCTTAAAAAAAGAATCTCATTCAGATGCTATACAGCCTCCAAAAGGAAAGGAGAGAAAAACGCTGTTAAATCCGACGGATGAGACGCAGGTACGCAAAATATGTGGTCATGAATTGAAGTTTACCAACTTAAGCAAGGTTTACTGGCCTGAAGACAAGGTATCCAAGCGCGATATGTTCAATTACTATTACCAGGTGGCAGAGTACATTCTGCCTTATTTAAAAGACAGGCCGATGTCGCTCAACCGGTTTCCCGGAGGTATCCATGCATCCAGCTTTTACCAGAAAGATGTAAGGAACAAAGCACCCAAATGGGCTAAAAGGTTTCCCTATACCACCAGTGACGGCGAACAAAAAGAGTACCTGGTAGGTAACGATGAAGCCAGTTTATTATGGATGGCTTCTCTGGGATGTATTGAAATGAACCCCTGGTTCAGCCGGGTTCAATCACCTGATAATCCTGATTATTGTGTGATAGACCTCGACCCCGATAAAAACACGTTTGACCAGGTGATCGAAGCCGCACTGGCAGTGAGAAAGGTACTCGACGAAATTGAGGTTCCCTGTTATTGCAAAACTTCAGGGTCAACAGGCATGCACATCTATATACCGTTGAATGCTAAATATTCTTACGACCAGTCACAAATGTTTGCCCGGCTTATTGTTGATATCGTTCACAGACAGTTGCCAGATTTTACCAGCTTAGAAAGAATGATTTCTAACCGCAAGGGAAAGATGTACCTGGATTTTTTACAAAACCGACCTGGAGCTACTATTGCCGGCCCTTATTCGTTAAGGCCTAAAATAGGCGCTACTGTATCTATGCCATTAAGTTGGGATGAGGTAAAGCCTGGTTTAACTATGAAAGACTTTACTATTTTTAATGCCATCAGCCGGCTAAAAGAAGTGGGTGACCTTTTCAAAGGCGTATTAGGCAAAGGTATCGACCTGGATAAAACGTTGAAAAAAGTTGAAAGTGTATTCAGTTAAATTTTAGTCATGAAAGTACTTAAAAACATTATCGGTGGACTGGCAGGGGCGGTGGCCCTTAATATATTGCATGAAACCATGAAGCGCATGGACCATGATGCACCAAGGATTGACCTGGTAGGTGAAGAGGCATTGAGTAAATCAATGGCAAATGTTGGTTTAGAACCATTAAAAGGG
This sequence comes from Chitinophagaceae bacterium, assembly GCA_037721715.1. Taxonomy (GTDB): domain Bacteria; phylum Bacteroidota; class Bacteroidia; order Chitinophagales; family Chitinophagaceae; genus JADCRZ01. Next base: position 5,877 of record JBBJOD010000240.1, read on the forward strand.
GATGCCTTATTCGCAGCAACACTGGCCGGCGACCTGGTGAGCAACACTTTGTATTATAGTTTGATTGGGATAGGAAAGAAAAAAAACCTTTTGCAGCGGGGCGCTGTTTATGGACTGGCTGCCGGGATAGGAGCACTGATCCTGACGAAACCAATAGGTTTAAGTGATGCCCCCATAACCAAATCTGAAAAAACAATGGTGATGACAGTAGCCTGGTATTTATTCGGAGGACTTGTTACTGCGTTCACTATAAAATCTTTTAAAAATAACCGGCTTGCATAAAACGGTTTGTGGAGTTTAGTGAATCGTTGACGTCTGCCTACCATTAATTATTTGATATTTCCGTCCTGCAACTCTGTTATTTGTATGTAATTTTATAGTGTGTCATCAGAAATTATTACTAAGTCGTTTATTGGATTAAGAGACCTGCTTCATAATGTTCAGTCAAAATTAAAACAGGCGTTCCCTGGTACCTATTGGGTGAAAGCGGAAGTTGCCGGCATTCGCCAATCCGGGCAGCATTTGTATTTTGAGTTGATTGAATTGTTGAACGGGGTAAAGGTTGCCCAGGTGAAAGCGAACGCTTTTGCGGGAGAAGGAACATTGGCGATTAAGAAATTTGAGAATATCACCGGCCAGCGCTTTGTAAATGGCATCCGGATAGGTGCGCAGGTAAGAGTGAATTTCCATCCGGTTTTCGGCATGAGCCTGGTTTTATGTGCCATAGATGCGGAGCTTACACTTGGTGGCATAGAATTACAAAGAAAGAATACCCTTGAAAAATTACTGCTGCAGTATCCATCTGTTATTAGCTTTGCAGATGGGCGTTACCAGACAGCTAATACCCGCTCACCGTTAAAGCCGGTATTACAGCGTATCGCACTGGTAACATCGGTCGGTTCCGACGGCTACCAGGATTTCATGCATTGCATTGATACGAACAGGTTTCAATACCATTTTTCCACTGACACCTATTCTACAGTGGTTCATGGTTCACAGGCGGCGAAGTCTATCATTAATGCCTTTAACAATATTATTAACTCCCGGATTTTTTACGATGCCATCGTTCTTATTCGTGGTGGAGGTTCGCCTGCGGATTTTATGCCTTTTGACGACGAGCACCTCGCAATGCTTATTGCCAGGTGCACTATCCCGGTCATTACCGGAATAGGGCATCATACCAACCAGGGCATTTGTGATTTTTTTTCAAGGGTTCATACTAAAACACCAACAATGGCTGGCCAGTTTCTGATAGACCATAACCATTTGTTTGAAACTGCCTTGATGCGGTTGTCGCAACAGCTGATTGAAAAAACTGCGCAGATCATCGTGCAGCAGAAAATGAGTCAGGAAAAGTTAAGTTTAAAAATTACGGAAAAATCAAAATACTACCTCAGTAACACAATGCTGAATATCAACCGGCTGAATTCATCGTTTCAGTTAGCCACGAGAAAGCTGCTTGCTGATAATCGTGCTGGCTTGCATTCAGTCAAACATCAAATCACCAACAAATCAACTGAGCTGGTTAAGTCAGGCCAATATTTTCTACTACAGAAAACGTTTGTTTTCAGGCAGGAGCCTCTTCGTTTGGTTAAGGCCGAAAGGGCAAAGAGTATGGTATTGTACGATCAACTAAAGGTACGCTTGCCTCAGTTGATTCGAAGCCAGCTCACAGATCTTTTGCGGTTGCAGCAGAACTTCAGTAATCTCAGCCCTGAAAATATTTTAAAACGAGGATTTGCTATCATAAAGAAAGATGAACT
>JBBJOD010000241.1:0-7634 GCA_037721715.1 Chitinophagaceae bacterium
CAGGTTTGCACGGATTCTAAATCTTCCCCGTTGCCGGTTTGTTTCATGTAGCCCATATTTTAAAATTATTGACACATTATATACTATTAACCTGTATAACTAATTACAAAAATATTAGCTGAAAACAGCTTCGCGTGGCTCATAGCTGCGAGGGTGTACAGACAAACCAATACGTATGAAATTATCACAGTTTAAGTTTGACCTACCCCTGAACCTTATTGCACAAAATCCCGCAAAAAAAAGAGAAGATAGCCGCATGATGGTGGTAAATCGCCAGACCGGCCAGATGGACAATAAACATTTTCGTGACATCCTCGATTATTTTGATGACAAAGATGTTTTTGTTGTGAACAATACCAAAGTATTTCCGGCCCGTATGTATGGCAGGAAAGAAAAAACGGGTGCTAAAATCGAGGTTTTCCTGTTGCGCGAATTGAACAAACCAAATCGTTTATGGGACGTGATCGTTGATCCTGCCCGCAAAATTCGTGTTGGCAACAAATTATACTTTGGCGAAAGTGACGAACTGGTAGCTGAAGTAATTGATAATACTACAAGCCGTGGCCGCACCATCCGCTTCTTATGGGATGGAACCGATGATGAGTTTCGCCAGATGCTTGAACTTCTTGGCGAAACGCCCCTGCCAAAATACATTAAAAGAAAGCCAGATGAAGAAGACAAGGAACGCTACCAGACCGTATATGCAAAGCACGAAGGTGCAGTAGCGGCACCTACTGCCGGCCTGCATTTTAGCCGAGAACTGATAAAACGCCTTGAAATTAAAGGAGTGAGGTTTGCAGAAGTTACCCTGCATACCGGTCTCGGCACCTTCCGCCCTATTGAAGTGGAAGACTTAAGCAAGCATAAGATGGATGCTGAATATTACCGCATTGAAGAAAATGATTGTAAAATTGTAAATAAGGCAAAAATTGATGGCAAACGCATTTGCTCCATCGGAACCACTACCATGAGAGCGATCGAATCTTCGTTTACAGCGGAAAAATTGTTAAAGCCTTCGGAGGGCTGGACAAACCATTTTATTCATCCACCCTACAAGTTCAATATAGCTGATTCGCTCGTAACCAATTTTCATTTGCCAAAGACCAGCCTGCTGATTATGACATGCGCTTTTGCGGGTTACGACCTTGCAATGGAAGTATACAAAAAGGCCATTAAAGACAAGTACCGCTTTTTCAGTTATGGCGATGCTATGGTGATCGTTTAATTATAATCCGCCGGTTTTTGCGCTTGTTGTAAATCTATTAATCCCTAGATAGTATATTAATCAGTCACCTGGAAATAATACCTGTGAGCATTTTACTATCTACATAAAAGAATTGATTCTTAATTGTATAAAAATGAAAAACGCCTGCCTGCTATCTTTTTTACTAATATTTACTACTTTGATATATTCACAAGAAGTTTTCCCGCTGTACCCAGGCGCTATTCCTAATTCGAAGCCTGGCAAAGACCAAGAGGTAACACAAATAAGGGATGCAAAACACATTAGCATCAGCAAAATATCAAGGCCTACCTATACTTTTTTTCCGGCTCCCAAAGAAAGTGCAAATGGCACAGCCATGGTTGTTTGTCCGGGTGGTGGCTACATGAATAACGCGGCTGGTCATGAAGGTTACGAGATTGCCAAAACACTAAATGGCATGGGAATTACCGCCATAGTACTTAAATACCGCATCCCAAATGATTCAACAATGATCAACAAACAGGTGGGACCCCTACAGGATGCACAACGGGCCATCCAGGTGGTAAGGCAGCATGCAAAAGAATGGAATGTGGACACAAACAAAGTAGGCATCATGGGCTTTTCAGCTGGTGGCCATCTTGCTTCCACGGCAGGAACCCATTTTAAAAAAGCTTGGATAGACAACAAAGAAAATGTCAGCCTGCGGCCTGATTTTATGGTGCTTCTTTACCCTGTAATAAGTTTTTCAGACAGCATTGCGCATATGGGTTCCCGTAACCAGCTGGTAGGCAAGGAAGCTACTGCAGAAAAGATAAAAGAGTTTTCAAATGAACTGAATGTCACATCGCAAACGCCACCCGTCTTCCTGGTGCATGCCGGAGACGACAAGACAGTTAAAGTACAAAACAGCATTAACTTCTATCTCGCACTCCTCAAAAATAAAATTCCTGCGGAGATGCACATCTACCCTGGCGGAGGCCACGGCTTTGGTTTGGATAACCCTACAACTAATGAAAAGTGGATGGCAAGTTTGAAAAACTGGATGGATATGAATGGATGGATGAAGAAGTAGCGTTATGTGAACTGCAGCCGCTATCAGCAATCAGCCGCCGGCTATTAGCAATCAGCTGCATCCAGGCTAAGTGCTTTCGGCTCTGTATTAATCAATCAACCCGTTATTCAAGCCCGAACAAGCCCTTATTTAACAACTGCAGCATAAGTACTTTATACTCTCCGGGAATTAACAGCGAAATATTATGACGGCTTCCGCCATAACTGACCATACGCACCGGTACAGGCAGTATCGCCGAGAACAACTTGCTCAGAACGTCTTTCGTCTGCACAATCTCATTACCTACAATAGAAACAATCACCTGGTTTTCGTCTAACTCCACTGTTCCAAATGGCTCAAGCTCTTTCAAGATCGCTTTCAAATTCGTAGTATTGTCAATTGTTAACGATACTGCTACCTCAGATGTCGTGATCATGTCTATCGGCGTTCTGTATTTTTCAAAAACCTCGAAGATTTTTCGCATGAAGCCGTAAGCAAGCAACATACGGCTGCTTTTTATCTTGATGGCAATGATGCCATCTTTGGCCGCAACCGCTTTCACACCTACACCACCCGCCTCACGAACAATGAGCGTTCCCTTTGCTTCCGGCTCCATGGTATTTAACAATTTAACCGGGATATTGTACAGTTGCGCCGGCCATATTGAAGCGGGGTGCAAAATTTTGGCGCCAAAATAAGCCAGTTCGGCGGCCTCTTCAAAACTCAACTGGTCTATAGGAACCGTTTGGCTTACCAACCGGGGGTCATTGTTGTGCATGCCGTTAATATCAGTCCATATCTCGCAAGAACTTGCATCAATGGCTGCGGCAATCAGCGATGCGCTGTAATCGCTGCCACCCCGCTTAAGATTGTCTACTTCTCCCTTCGCATTCCGGCTGATGTATCCCTGCGTAATAAAAACCTTTTTATCGCTGTGCTGCTTAAGCAACTGGCTCAGTTTTACTTTAATACTGCCTATCTGCGGTTCATCATAAGCATCCAGGGTCATAAAATCCAAAGCGGGAAGTAATACGTGATCAATTGCACATTCGTTCAGGTAAACACTGAACAATTTGGTACTCAGCAATTCACCCTGTGCAAGTATATCCTTGTTAAGTGCTTCATTAAACGAGATCCTGAGTATGATTTGCAAAAAGTCAAAGTGTTCCGCCAATATATTCCTGGCAGTTGATAAAGAATTTTCATTTTTTACAAGCGTTGCAACAAAATTCTCATAATGAAGGGTAAGTTTTAATATTTGCTGTTTGGCAATTTCACGTTCGCCCTTACTCAACGATTCCCCGATGGCTACCAGTGCGTTGGTTGTTCCACTCAATGCACTGAGTACAACAATCTTTGGTTCATTATCCCGGGTAATCAGTTTCGACACCTGGTGCATCCTTTCAGGCTTACCCACCGAGGTACCGCCAAACTTCATGACTTTCATAAATTATCAGTTTCTTTAATACCCAATTTATTAAGGATTGCAAAGATATCGTTGTACTTGCCTACTGCATTATCTACATTGGAATATTGAACCTGGCCCCTACTTTCTCAAGGTCTTCTACAACAGACTGCATCAACGCAATGCCTGATTTTCTGCGCTCATGTTCTATCTCTCTCTCAGGATCTCCGGGGATTATTACCCTTTCCTGGCCTTCAATCGTTTTTGCAACACGAAATCGCTGTATCCATTTATCCATATGCAGTTTGAACTCGCTTGCCGGCCGGAAGGCATCTATTCGCATCGCACCAAAAAAGTGACCAATTCCTTTCCCGGGCAGGTCATCCGCCACCGGTAAAAAACTTACAAAAGGAGGAACCCATGGGCCATAATTAGCCCCACTTAATACGGCGGAAAAAATGTCTACGATGGCACCAAGTGCAAAACCCTTGTGGCTCCCATGCTCCTTATCTCCACCCAGTGGCAATAATGCGCCACCATCCTTTAGTTCACCCGGGTTGATAGAAGGGCGGCCCTCCTTATCCTGGATCCAACCGGTGGGTGCTACTAAATTTTTTCTTTGAAGTATTTCGAGTTTACCGTTGGCAGCTGTGGTTGTTGCCATGTCTGCAACAAAAGCAGGTTCATCTCCCGCAGGAATCGCTACACAAATTGGATTGGTGCCGAGCAAACGTTCTACCGAGTAAGTTGGTGATACCAGGGGACTAGCATTGGTCATTACAATACCGATCATATCGTGTTCAAGAGCCATGATGGCATGAAAGCCTGCGATTCCGAAATGATTTGAATTCTGAACACTTACCCATCCCGTTCCAACAGCTTTGGCTTTATTGATGGCCACCTGCATTGAAAATGGGGCCACTACAAGTCCTAATCCGCTGTCGCCATCCACCACAGCGGTCGAGGGTGTTTCATGAATGATCTTAATAGTGGGCCTGGCATTGATTCGTTGTAATTCCCATAACCTTACATATCCGCTAAGCCTGGCAACGCCATGCGAATCCACTCCACGCAGGTCAGCAGACAGCAACGCAAGGGAAGCAATTTCAGCATCTTCCTCGCTGCAACCTATCTTCAAAAAAACCTGCCTGGCGAAATAAAGTAACCGCTCGTAAGGAAATTGCTGGCTCATCCGCAAAGTAAAGTGATTCTTTACATCATCAGGTAAAGTTTTATGAAAGTAACGGATAGCACCAGCTAGCCCGGTGGAGGTCTCGTCGGCAACCGTTAAAACCAGGAAGCTTTAGCTTTCAAGTAACTACAAATTCTGGGCTAACAACGAAAACGGGAAATTAATTGCCTGATAACTCGCTTGGCAGCACCTTAAATTCTTTGCGGAATGCAGCACTGAAATTACTAAGGCTCGCATATCCCACACTAATACCTACCTGCTTCACAGAGAACTTCCTGGAAAGAAGCATTGCCTTGGCTTTTTGCATCCGGTGAAACTGATAATATTGATAAATAGGCTTCCCAAACACATCGCGGAATAACTGTTTAAGCTTACTTGGACTCATTGAAACCATCTTTGATAAATCATTGATGCTGGGACAAGGTTCTGAAACATCTTCCGTGACAGCCTGTTCTACCAGACGGATCTGTTCAATATCAAAGGTGCTAGCTCGAACCTGGTATTTATACTGGTAACGCTTTTCGTATAGGTTATTAAAAAAACGTTCTATCAGTGACATCATCCGGTTTTCCAACGCAGCAACATGACTGGGATGAGATTGATTAGAATCGATGATATCGACCAGTAACCTTTTGTATTCGGCATCTAATGGCTCTATATGAAGGGAGGCAGTCTTCAATGATACGTACTGCTGAACAATCTCGTCATAGACTTCCATTTGCAGGTACTTAGCCAACCACTCTTTCGTCAGCTGGAGGGTCACACATTTTACATGGGAGCCTTTTGAGAAAAAGTACCCAAGATCAAAATAATTGCACACCAGGTAAGCAGAGTTATGAACCGCACGAGAGTCTTTATGGTATTCGCTGTCGATCTGTGTAATTAAAGCCTCCTTTACGAATGACTCCTCAAATCGAAGTGAATACAATTCCTCAACTGATTTTGATTGCTCAAAATGCATATCAGTATGTAAAGTGAAATTCATGATGAAGGCCGAGATCCCGTTGATCATATCAGCTTGCTGCACATATCCGTCACCAATATCAGAAGGCACTAAAAAGCGATTGTTTATGACCCTTGTTCCCATCTGAACCGCGAATGCCTGAGTGAAATCTTTTAGATCTACTGTAGGATATTTGAATGTAAACACTGATACTAAATTATATAGAAATGTACAAAATAAAAATGCAAATTTCATAATTTTAGTATACAATACAAATAAATAAATGTATAAATGTAATAGGCTGATTTCTAACAACTGAACGACTGTGGAATTAGACTGGCCTAAAAAAATACCCTGGAAATCCAGGGTATTTTTTTTTCTACCATAGTAAGTGCTTAAAAGGGCAGGTCATCTACTGATTCAGGCACATCGCTTGGTGAATTTGTTGTCGATCTTTGTTGTGAATTGTAAACGCCGCTTTGTTCAGCGTCTCCGCCAGGATTCTCATTCTTGTTACCTCCGCCGAGTAATTGCACATTCATCACACGAAGTACGAGAGATGCCCCGGTAGTTCCATCATTTTTGGGATAAGTTCTTACCTCTGGTCCACCTTCAACATACACCTGCGTACCTTTCTTAAGATATGGAGCAATAGCGGTACGATCAGACCAGTATGCACAGTCAACCCAAATGGTTTTATCTTTTTGGTTGCCCTGGGCATCGCGAAACTTTTCAGTATGCGCCACCGTAAAATTCATCACGTTCTTCCCATTAACCGTGTTGGTGGTACAATCTTTACCCAGGTGACCGATAACTTGTAGCTTTATCATAAATGCTGTTTTAATTGAAGGGCAAAATAAAGATTTTTAACGACGGGATGGTAGGTGATTTAACGTTATTTTGTTTCGGCGGTCAGAAGTTGGGGGTATCGGCCATCGGCTATCAAGTGTCATAAGTACTGGGTGTCCGCTATAGGTATCTGGTCAGGTATCCATCACTCATCACTCATCACTCATCACCGATTCACCATTGACCATTCACCATTCACCCATTCACCCATTCACCCATTCCCCCGTCCCTGCCAACAAAACCCGCAATCAAGTTGTATATTTGTTATTCAAAAAAATCACCATGAGCCGCAAAGGAAAGGTTTTGGTAGCTATGAGTGGCGGTATTGACAGTACGGTTACAGCGCTCATGTTACACCATGAAGGATACGAAGTTGTAGGGATTACCATGAAAACGTGGGATTATGCCACCAGTGGAAGCAGCAAAAAGGAAACAGGATGCTGTAACCTCGATAGCTTCAATGATGCACGTATGGCTGCCGTTGACAATGGCTTTCCACACTTTATCCTGGACATCCGTGAAGAATTCGGCGACTTTGTGATTGAAAACTTTGTAGATGAATACCTGGCCGGCCACACACCAAATCCGTGTGTTATGTGCAATACGCATATCAAATGGAGAGCATTACTAAAACGGGCAGACGCATTAAACTGCGAATTCATCGCTACCGGTCATTATGGTATCATTCGCCAGCACGACAATGGTCGTTACCTGGTCAGCAAAGGTGTCGATGAAACCAAAGACCAGAGTTATGTGTTATGGGGGCTCCAGCAAGACCTCCTAGGACGCACACTTTTACCCCTTGGCAGTTACCGTAAAACCGAAATTAGGCAAATGGCAATGGATTTCGGGTATCCGGAACTGGCTAAAAAAGCGGAGAGCTACGAAATTTGCTTCGTGCCCGATAATGATTACCGCGGCTTTTTAAAGAAAAAGGTTCCCGGGCTCGAAGAACGCGTAACGGGAGGCAATTTTATCGACAAACACGGC
>JBBJOD010000242.1:0-7587 GCA_037721715.1 Chitinophagaceae bacterium
TAAAGTTAAAGCGTAATTAAGAATTTCAACTACAGTATCTTTTGTATCTGTAGTGCCTGCATATGCTTTCTGAAATAACGAGCCAAAAGCAAAGGGTACCGCAGCGAGGGCAAGTTTCCCGCCCAGGTTGGCAAAATTCCTCATTGCCTTTCTGCGTGTGTTGAGCCTGTCGTAAACTTCAGGGTCAACTTTCTCTATTTCTCCAAATATATTATTCAAGTTCATGGTAATAAATTTAATAAGTTGGTAAATTACTAGCGTTGATTTTTGTTTTGATGTAAGTGCCGGCGATTGCCAATACTTCCATCGGCTTGCGTGTTGCATCCAGCCCCATCGCGTCGATAACAGTATCATCGGCGAAGCTGCCATTGCTGATAATGTCACGGATGTAAGCGGCATGGCGGGCTTCCACTGAAACAATCTTGCCGGCAAGTACCAAATAATCAGCACTCTGGAGCAACCTGCCTGCACCATTGTATGCTGATACACCCAGGTCTTCAAATGCTTTTGCAGTACCTAGTACGCTAGCTCTTGAAGCGAAATTGATTGTGCTGAAATCGAATTCCAGCATACCAATAGCTTTAGCGCCCAACGCATTTTTGAAAAACTCCCTGTGAGTAATTTCATGGTCACGCACATCTGTCAACAATGCCGCTTCCATTGCAGGAATACCAGCATATTGAGACATAATTACTTTGGTGTAAAAAGCGGCTTCTAACTGCTCTAACGCATAGGCGTAGTTCAGGATACCGAAATCACCACTTCCGAGGTTGACTTCATCAGCCAATGCGCTACCATTGTTTTGGGTAGACATCATCGGTTCTTTTGAACAAGCGGAAACAGCTACCATCAATCCGGCAGCAGCACCGGCATACCCCAGGAATTTTCGACGTGATAGTTGCGCAATGTTTCTTTCACTGGCTTCTATCTGCTCTCTTTCAGATAAACTTTTAGGCATTTTCTAATTTTTAATTGTTAACAAAAAATCGTTCAATTTATTTTGATGGGAAATTTAATGAAGCATTGTCATTCATCTTCATGTATTTTTGATAGGAGAGGCCAGGCTTTTCATATTCTTATCTAGATACGAGAATATTGTCTTCACAGATTTAGTAATGTAAAAGTTCTTCGTTCGGGTAAGCATAACTGCTCGAAATGCCAATAATATAGCGGAAGAGCCTATGCTGCCGAAGGTGTGGATTTCAAATGGCGATATTGGACGATACCATTTAACAAGCCAGTGAATGTTAGCTTGCACGTACTATCTTTTTCGAGGACTTAGTGTTCAAAATTTATTAACCGCAGCCGTAAAACTATAAGAGCCCAAAACTGCGAATAGGCTTAAAGTTGATCATGTCAGGCACAAGCCGCTAACCTCAACCTCACACTGACAACACTTAATATATAAATATATCGATAATTTCTTACCAAAAAAATTTGTTTCCGCCTTGCTTGGATGGGTAAATACCCTCTATCACGGGATATAATTATCACTCCACTTCAATGTGCCATATCATCCTCGTTCCCTTCTGTTCCTTCTAAAAGCGGGATTTCGCTAACAGAGGCTCCCAATATCCCTTTCATCGATCCATACATATGCACCGTATTGATAAAAGCTTTTTGTAATTGCTTTTCTCTTTCTTTCCAGTTCTTTTCCATTTGTATTCTTTCCTTGTTTACGGAATTTTGCAGGAACTGAAACGATTCTGCAATGGCTTCTATTTGTTGTCGAAATTCGTTTCCGCTGATATATGCATATAGCATCTGCATCTTTTCACCCTTGTTCTCTTCAGACTTTTTCGCATCAGACACGCACATCACGGCATTGCGCAAAACGCTCGCCACACTTGCCACTTCCGCGTAAGAGCAAATCCAGATGCCATCCCTCGTGCCGAATCTCTCCATATCTTTTGGAAAGGTCTGCGTTACCAGTATTGCCATATCTGCGCCGGTGTTTCGCAGATCAGATTTTAGTTTGTCAACCCAGCCATTGCTCCAGTTTTTCGCTCTTTTACTTTCATAGATGATTCTACCGCATTCTTTTCCACTGGCATTGCGAACAATCTGCATGCAATCCGCCCCCTCCACCCCTTTACCGACTTCCTGTACCACGTCGAATGGAAAATGTTCCTTTAATATCGTTTCAAGCAACAATTCCTGTACTTCTCCCTGTAATTGCATAGAGCCCTGGTCTGCCTTGCGGCGCATCTCTTCAGCCAGTTTCTTCTGGTCTTCCAGCTGTTTTTCCAATTCACGCAACCTCATTTGAAACTCCGTTTCCCTGACAGAATTTCTTTCTGTTTCCTGTTTTCTTATTTGTTCCGTTAAAAGGGTTCTTTCTGCCTGTAATGTACGCTGCAATTGAATTTCAAGTTCAGCTTCCTTGTTAGTAAGATGTTGTTCTTTCTTTAAGAATTCAAGTTCCTTTTGGCGGGCAGACTTTAACTTCGTTTCGTTATCCAGGTTCAACAGTTCAAGCATTTTTAATTTATTCTCAAAATCGCAGGCAATGGTTTTCCGTATGCTTTCTTCAAGGCTGAGTTGAAGCTGTTTTTTCTCTTCTTGAAATTTGTAATCAAACAATGCCTGTTGTTGTTGCGTTTTTTTCGATAAATCTTCGAGCTTTGATTTATACTCTTCTTCTTTTTTCTTAGTAAAAGATAGCATCTGGTCTCTCAATTCTTTTTTATATTCTTCTGAAACTGCCTGTTCCATGGCAAACCTGTTACCACATTGGGGGCATTTTATGTCTGTTGCCATATGCTTATTTCCTGCAAGTTTACAAAGAAGATGCCAGTGAAACCGAAAGTTTTAACCTGTGCATTCATTATAATCATCCTATTTTTATTGTTTTGCATAGAATTTGATTGTAATACCTCTATCCTGATACTCTTAAGCTAGTGCTGGTCAATTATTAGGAATGCACCGATTCTGGGATGTGTTAAAGTTAAAATGACAATCTATTGTTACATAATTTCCGTATATATGTTATTCTCTTTACCCCTTTAAATTACTGCGGTTAATCAATGCGACTATTACCAGCCTTAGTATTTTTGTTTTTAACCGCGTTCGTCTCTTGTAAAAAGAATGATACATTCATCCCGCTAAAAAAAGTTGTTGCGTATAATGACATCATAGAGACGCTGCCACCTGTTTTAAAGGCAGTTAAGACATCTATATCTGACGTAATCGGAGGATTTTACAGCGCCCTGCCTTATCGCTATTATGAGACAAACAAGAATTACCCACTTTTAATATTCGTTCATGGCGGTGGCCAGATTGGAAATGGCAACATAGATCTTCCTCTTGTGTTGAACGATGGAGTTCCTCGGTTACTGGCTGCTAAAACCTTCCCTCCCAATTTTCAGGTAGATGGAAAAAACTATTCTTTTATCATTCTGGCTCCTCAATTTAAACGTTACCCTTCAAATGAAGAGGTAAACGTTTTTATCAAATACGCAAAGAAATTTTTCAGGGTAGATACAACGCGCATTTACATGTCCGGATTAAGCATGGGTGGTATCATAACTTCAGATATCGGGGCACAGCATACGTTATCATTGGCAGCGATCGTTCCTATGGCGGGTGTATTCAGTGGTTCAGATATCAATAGCAAATGCCAGCGTATCGCAACCGGTAATCTGCCTGTTTGGGCATTCCACAACAGCAAGGATCCGAGCATAGACCCTAAAAATTCCCAGAATTTCGTGGAAGGCATCAACATATTTTCACCGGCTATTGCCGCCAGGCTAACCATGTTTGATACTTACGGCCACGACGCCTGGACGCAGGCAATTGACCCGGCCTATAAGGAAAACGGCATTAACATCTATGAATGGATGCTTCAATATTCGCGGTAGTCGTCCTTTTTATCTGTACACGGTAAAGTTCTTTCATTTCAACCTTCCAGTTCTTCAACTCGAGGCAGGTATTAATGCTTTTGCTACCTAAATTTTGTCAAGGGATTAAAGCCGGTTATGTAATCAACAAAACTGCATTCTTTTGTATCTTTATCTTGCCAGATGTTCGAGAGGGAAATATTAAAGAAGTATAAGATTAACCACATTGTATTATGGTGTGTACTGCTTGTTGGATGGTACCTGCTTCGTTCAGGTGATTTTCCTAATAACCAGGTAGCAGCGAAGATAACAATTGTAAAAGTACTGGTTCTTGCATTCCTGGTCTACCTGACCAACGAAATACTGATCCCTTTTTTACTGTATAAAAAACGATACTGGCTTTTTGGCCTTTTGTTTACCATGATCGTTTGTACGATGGGGATCGTAAAAATTTCCCTCATCATGCAATTGCTTCAACCGTATTATAGGTATCCCCTTAAGGTGTTTGATGATATCAAAGAAAGGTTTTACGACAATATTATTCCCCTGTTTTTATTAGTAAGCACAGGAGCCGCTGCCAAATTGGTGACAGACTATATTTCATCGGAAAAAAAGCTGGCAGCCATTTCACGGGAAAAGGCGGAGACAGAACTGCAGTATCTTAAATCACAGCTTAACCCGCATTTTGTTTTCAATACCCTGAATGCCATTTATTTCCAGATAGACAAATCGAACCACGATGCCCGCGAGAGCCTGCTTCAATTTGCTGATCTGTTAAGATACCAGCTTTATGAATGTAATGCGGAAACAATTACCATTGAAAAAGAGATGCAGTACCTGGAAGACTATATACATCTTCAAAAGAAAAGGAAGGACAGTAATTATAAAGTGACGTTCAAACGCTGTCAATCCGTTCGGGATTTCCAAATAGTGCCTTTATTACTGATACCGTTTGTTGAGAACGCATTCAAACATATCTCACATTACTCAAACAAACTTAACATCATTGTCATCACGGCCAGCAGGCAAGATGATACTTTTGCCTTTAACGTAATAAATAGCGTAGAACTACACCATCATCATGAACCGAAAACAGGAGGCATCGGATTAAGGAATGTGCAGCGTCGACTTGACATGCTATATGCCGGCAAGCACACGCTCCGTATTGAAAAAACAGGCGACCATTATACGGTTGACCTTCAAATCAAAGTAAACAATTCGTAATCTCATGAAGATAAACTGCATAATAATCGATGATGAGCCTTTGTCGCGAAATGGGTTAAAGGAATATGTGCAGGATACCGACTTCCTTAACCTGGTTGGCGAATATGAGCATCCGTTAAAAGCCATGAGTGCCATGCTGCCACAGTCTATACAACTTATATTCCTTGACATTCAAATGCCAAAATTAACAGGTGTTGAATTCATGAAATCCTTGCAGCATCCTCCACTGGTTATATTTACAACGGCCTACCCGCAGTACGCGATCGAGGGATTCGACCTGAGTGCCGTCGACTACCTGCTGAAACCGTTCTCCTTTGATCGCTTTTTAAAAGCGGCTATGAAAGCGAAATTATTGCTGGACGGCAAATCCAGTGTTTATGATCTTGCCAAGCCACTCGATCCGGATCACTTTTTTATTAAGGTGGATAATAAACTACTCAAAATCCGGTTCGATGAGATTCTTTACGTAGAAGCTTTACAGAACTATGTTGCCATTCATACAGCTTCAAAAAAATATGTTACTTACCTCACCCTCAAGAACGTGGAAGAGCAACTACCTACAACACATTTTGTAAAAATTCATAAGTCGTACCTCGTTGCTTTGCAAAAAGTAGATTGCATAGAAGGCAACGAGGTAAAAATAGGAGCTTGCTCTCTGCCGATCAGCCGGTTAGTCAGGGAGGATGTCCTGGATAGAATACTTCAAAATAAATTACTGAAAAGATAACTGCAGCCTCAGCACTAAAAAGGTCTTTTACCTTTTTGAAGGGACCACATCTCCGAAAATTTTATATTTGTTGGTAGGTAATCTTTCAAAAGGGGTTACCTAATTTGGTTATTGGTATATATGTGTATAAATTACACAATACTAGATCAGTACTTGCCGCCATTGCCTGCCCGCCACGTTGCCTCCATACTGAGATCACTTTGTAATCAAAAACAAATTATATGGAACGCAATCATCCAAACCATGTTTCTTTAAAGTCGGGCCTCTTAAAACTGGCAATCACTGTAGTTATTAGTGTAAGTACACTCTTAACGGCAGGGGCGGGTAATCATTTTCCAAAAGACAAAATCAACCACGTATCTATCACTTCAATGGGAATTGTCGATGGGTCTATGTCATTCAACCTGAAATACGATAATGCAGCGGAAGACAAGCTGTTGATCACGTTGTCTGATAATGAGGGTCTGGTTCTTTACAGGGAGATACTTACGGCCAAAGCAATCAGTAAAAATTTCAAAACCACATCTGATCTTGGTACCGTTGTACTTACCATTACAAACCTAAAAGATAAATCGAGTTAAAAATTTTCTATCAGTAATGAGAAACGCGTTGTTGAAGAAGTAGCGATTACGAATATCCGCTAGAGATCTGCAACCTGAAATTTCAAAGACCGGAAATCACACAGCGACAGAAATATTGTTCCTGTGTTTTTCCGGTTTTTGCACTTTCCCTTAATTGAGACTTTTGCTGTAATTTTGACCTCCATCAGCCGGGGTATAATTGCCGGTATGTTAAAGAAGATGCTATATGGAGATCAAAAAAGAGGAAGAGAAGAGCCTGAATTTTATTGAAGAAATCATTGAGATTGATATTGCCGCCGGCATGAACAACGGGCGGGTATTGACAAGATTTCCACCGGAACCAAATGGTTATCTCCATATCGGGCATTCTAAAAGCATCTGCCTCAATTTCGGACTTGCCATCAGGTATGGCGGTCAAACAAACCTCCGTTTTGATGACACCAACCCGGTAACGGAAGAAACGGAATATGTAGATAGCATTAAAGAAGACATAAAGTGGCTGGGGTTTACCTGGGCCAACGAGTTTTATGCAAGTGATTACTTTGAACAAATTTATGCATTCGCCATCAGGCTCATCAACAAAGGGTTGGCGTACGTGGATGACAGCAGTGCTGAAGAGATTGCTGTAATGAAGGGAACGCCGACAGAACCTGGAAGGGACAGTGATTACCGCGAGCGGACAATCGATGAAAACCTGGAGTTATTTGCAAATATGAGAGCAGGTAAATACCGTGATGGAGAAAAAGTGCTGCGTGCAAAGGTTGATATGAGATCGCCTAATATGCAGCTGCGCGACCCAATCATGTATCGCATTAAACATGCCCACCACCATCGAACCGGCGATGCATGGTGCATTTACCCAATGTATGATTTTGCCCATGGACAAAGCGACAGCATTGAGCAAATTACACATTCGATCTGCACCCTTGAATTTGTTACCCATCGCCCGCTATACGACTGGTTCATCGAAAAACTGGAAATATATCCATCACGCCAGTACGAAATGGCCAGGTTGAATCTTACTTTCACGGTCATGAGTAAGCGTAAATTGCTGCAACTGGTTAATGAAAAATATGTTTCGGGATGGGATGATCCGCGTATGCCCACGATCTCTGCTTATCGCCGGAAAGGATACACGCCTGAGAGTATCAGGCTGTTTGCTGAAAAAGTGGGTGTTGCCAAAAGAGATAACCTGATAGACCTCTCCTTGCTGGAA
>JBBJOD010000243.1:0-7576 GCA_037721715.1 Chitinophagaceae bacterium
CAGGAGGGAATTGAATTAATACCGGTAATGTATGCTGAAGCAACACCAGGGGGCACAGTTTCTTCAGAAACGTATAAAATATTGCTGGAAGACTTAATGCTGGAAGTGGAGAAGGTACTGCCTGTAGATGCTTTCCTTGTTGTACCTCATGGTGCCGGAGTTAGTGAAAATTATCACGATATGGACGGGCACTGGTTAAGCCAGTTACGAGCAAAAGCTGGTGATGAAATACCTATCATCGGTACAATAGACCTCCATGCAAACGTCAGTCCTTTAATGACTGCATCAACCAATGCACTGATAACTTATAAACAAAATCCACATACAGACCAACGGGAAAGAGGAAAAGAGGCGGCAGGCATGTTGGTAAAATTTTTAAGGAACAAAATAAAACCAGTACAGATCCTTATACAGGTACCTGTGGCAATCAGTATAGAGCAGCAGTTGACCGATAATGAACCCTGTAAAAGCTTATATGCTTATGCTGAAGAATTAAGCCGACAGGAAGATATTTTATCTATAAGCATTCAACTTGGATTTCCTTATGCGGATGTTCAGGATATGGGAACTTCCATCATCGTGGTATCAAATAATAATAAGGATAAAGCTTTAGCAGCAGGAAAAAAGTTGGAATTCTATCTGATTGACAACAGAGAGCGTTTCATAGGCTATAAAAACGATATCCCATCTTCCTTAGCCCTTATCAGAAATAGTAAAAAACCAGTATTGCTGTTGGATATGGGAGATAATATTGGAGGCGGAGGGCCAGGTAACAATAGTTGTATACTGGAAGCATTTGAGAATTCAAAAAAATACAAATACTTTATTTGTATGTATGATCCGAATGCCGTTACTGAAGCAACAAAATACAAGGCGGGAGATATATTCAACCTCTCCATTACAGGGACAGGTAGAAACGGTGTGAAAACCCAAATAATCAAAGTAACTCTTGTTCAGCTTACCGACGGCAATTTTACTGAAGAAAAGCCGAGACATGGTGGTCAGGTCAACTTTAAGATGGGTAAAACTGCCATCGTATCTACAGAACAGGGAAGTATTATTATGCTGACATCATTGCGCGCCGTGCCTTTTAGCCTTAAACAACTAACATCTTCAAATATTGTTCCTGGTGATTTTGATGCCATTGTTGCTAAGGGAGTGAATGCACCGGTTGCAGCCTACTCCGGTGTTTGTCCTACAATAATACAGGTAGATACTCCTGGAGTTACACAAGCAGACATGACATTGTTTAATTATCGTTACCGGCGACGACCTTTATTTCCGTTTGAAAATGGATAAAGTAGAATCCAATATACAAATCGGCAGGGCTGTTTAAAAAAAAAGCAATTACGAATAAAATTATTTTCTAAACATTTCATGATGTATAAACAACGATCGATGCTGATTAAGGTGTGGGCACTTACAGGAATAAGCTGTCTGGTAGTAGTAGTTACTTTGTCGGTGCACGCCCAGGCGGCGAAAACAAATTTGCGACCAGCTGCTTTAGGAAAACAAGGAATGGTGGCTACGGCAAATCCGTTAGCAACGTTGGCCGGTCAAAAGATACTCGCAAAAGGTGGAAATGCCATTGATGCTATTGTTGCAGCGGCCGCTTCTCTGAATGCCGTTGAGCCATATATGTCCGGAACTGCAGGGGTGGGATATATGCTCTTTTACTCAGCTAAGGGAAACACGGTGAGGTCCCTGGTTTTCGGAGGATGGGTACCGGAAACTTTCAAGGTTACTAATTTTGAATCGGACGTTAAAGTTGCAGATGGTGCCGGGCACGGATCAATGGAAAGTATCGGGCCACGGATTGCTGCAGTACCGGGAAATCTTGCCGGATGGGCAAAAGCGCTGAAAGATTATGGTACAATGCCTCTCACCACGGTTTTTGAAACTGCCATTGAATATCTTGAAAATGGTATTCCCATTACTGAAATGGATCAAGCGATGTGGGAAGGTACTGTAGACAGGGTTGCGCCGCATCCGGAATCAGCAGCTATTTACTTAAAGAACGGAAAAGATCCGTACGTAGTAGGAGATTTTTTCGTTAACAAACCTTTGGCCAAAACCATGAAGCGAATTGCAAGGGAAGGAATTAATGTTTTTTATAAAGGTGAAATTGCAAAGGAGATAGCAGCAGCATTTGCACGGGATGGTGGTTTTATAACAGCCAGCGATCTTGCTTCTGTTCCTGATAAAGTACAATGGGTTGATCCTATTTCTATTAAATACCGTGGTTATACAGTTTATACCAATCCTCCTCCAGGTATGGGACTCCAGCAACTGCAGGTACTAAAAATTATGGAGGGTTTTGATTTAAAAAAGATGGGCCACAATAGCGTTGAGTATCTTGCTCATCTATTGGAAGCAATTAATCTCAGCAGGATAGATACCGATAAAAATATAGGTGATCCGCTTTTTGTTTCTGTACCGGTAGATATGCTTTTATCCGAGGGGTATATTACTAAACAAAGGGAAAAAGTTGTGGCCAGGGTTAAGGAGAGAAAAGCGGCTATGCAGAAAGGAACATCACAAATAATGACACCCGAACCTGTTGATCATCCAGCCCCGGCCAAATATATATACGCTACAACCAGCCTCTCGGCAGTAGATCGTTGGGGCAATGCTGTTGTTATAATTCAAACACATGGCGGTGGGTTTGGATCGGGATATGTCGCCGGTAAAACCGGATTGGTATTCAACAGTGCGATGGATTGGATGACTTTAATTCCCGGACAGGCAAATACTGTTGCGCCAGGAAAGGCAGTTGGATGGTGCATTGGAGGCATGCTTCAGTTTCATAAAGATGGCAAGCCACAGCTTATAGTAGGTTCCCCGGGAAGTTTTGGGATATTGCAATCTGTTCCTCAGGTAGCTATGAACGTTATTGATTATGGCATGAATATCCAGGATGCAATAAGTGCCCCGCGTTTCCGGTGGAAAGACGAACTGGGATCGGTGCCGGCAAAAGAAATTATTATGGAAACAAGGATTCCCACCGATACAATACATAGATTAAAAGCGATGGGTTATGTGATTGATACCAGTTTGGGAGACTGGTCTATGACAGTCGGAGGGGCGCAGGGGATTGTTATCGATCACAAAACAGGCTGGCTCATGGGAGGAGCAGATCCCCGGCGTAATGGCTATGCGGAGGGATGGTAAGTTCCCTGAGCATTGAAAAGTGCATAACAAAGACATCAACCTCCTTTAAAAATTAATAATGAAAACAACTAAAAATTGCCGTCGTAGAGACTTTATTAAGAAATCATTCATTGCTACAGCAGGTGTAACCGTATTGCCTGACTTCGTATTTGGAAAGGAGGGTAATATTACTTCTGTAACCGAAGAAGCGGCACAAATGTTATCCGGTCAGCATGGTCAGAAAACTGTTGCCTTTATTGCAAATATTTATAGAAATAGTGCACATGCCGATGTGATCGGTACTAAACTTTTCGCGGGTATTCCTACTGATGATGGTATGGTTGCTCCACAGGTAAAAATTGTTTCAGTATGGATCGACCAGATTGGCGACAATGATACGGGTGTTCGGATTGCGAAAATGAATGGGGTTAAAATTTTTCCTACCATCGCTGAAGCTTTAACGCTTGGAGGAGACAAGCTGGCTGTTGATGCTGTCATTTATATTGGCGAGCATGGCGATTATAAAAATAGCAGACTCGGAGTAAAAATGTATCCCAGGATGAATTACTTAGAACAGGTCTTCAGGGTCTTTGACGCTTCCAATCGATCAGTACCGTTATTTACAGATAAGCATCTTGCTTATAGCTGGCTTGATAGCAAATGGGTTTATGACCGCTCGAAAGAATTAAATGTTCCAATGATGGCCGGCTCATCCTTACCGTACTGTTGGCGCGATCAGAACCTGGAACATCCAATTGGAACAAAAATTACTGAAGCAGTGGCGATAGGATATGCTTCTCTTGATGCATATGGTTTCCATGTTACTGAAATTCTTCAATGCATGGTTGAACGGCGTGCTGGCGGAGAAACAGGTGTTGCCAGTTTGCAGGGGTTAAAAGGCAATGATGTTTGGGCGGCAATAGATTCAGGAAAAATTTCGCAGCAATTAGTAGATGCTGCCTGCGATAAAATCAAAGGCAAGGCTACGGGTTCAATGCGCGATATAGTTAAGATGCCCTTTGCTGTAATTATAGAATACAATGATGGAACCCGGGGAGCAATTGTAATGCTGGATGAGTACGTCAATACAGGCTGGGCCTATGCCGCTAAGGCTAACGGTAAAATTGTCGCCACAGAATTTGTATTAGATCATAGTATGAGTTACTCTCATTTTAGTTACCTGACGCTGAATATTCAGAAATTCATATTGACAGGCAAGCCACCGGCACCTATTGAACGGAATTTGTTAACAAGTGGGATTATAGATATGGGAATTCGTTCACTTGCTGAAGGACAAATAAAAAAGACACCATTTTTGAACATAAGGTATTCCGCAAATGGATTTGAACCAATTCGACCGACGAGCCCGCGCCCTACCGGGCAAAGTATTGGCCCTTGGCCGCCAGGAGGTTATGAATTTATTATTCCTGATGCCTTTAAGAATAAAAATTAATTTTAAATTTCCACTGTAGTTAAACCAAAATATGATTAGTGCTTGCTGGTATCAAATGATTAAGATCGATAATTATTAAAACGATCAACATGACAAAAAGACGAGGTTTTATTAAAAACAGTATGATGGGCGCAGCCGGAGTGGCCATTGGGGGCATGGGATTCTCAGCAAAATCCTATCGTGCCATCCCCGGAGCTAATGATCGTATCACCGTGGGTGTCATAGGGATCCGCAACCAGGGTAGCGTGCACATCGATTCCTGGTGCAAACTTAAAGACAGCCATAATGTTCGGATTAAAACGCTCTGCGATACAGACGAACAGTTATTTGAGTCGCGTTCAAAAACCGTATTCGACAGGACGGGTATGAAGCCATTGACTGAATGGGACCTGCATAAGGTATTTAACGATAAGGACATAGATGCGGTATCAATCGTAACACCGAACCATTGGCATGCATTGGCGGCCATCTGGGCGTGTCAGGCAGGCAAACACGTATATGTTGAAAAGCCGGCCATGCATGATATCTGGGAAGGAAAAAAAATGATCGAAGCGGCAAGGAAGTATAAAAGGCGGATGCAGGTAGGATTGAATAATCGTTCCCTTGTCAACGTAAGAGAAGCGATTAAGTTTCTTCATGAAGGTGGCATCGGCGAGGTTTTCCTTGCACGTGGTATTTGTTATAAAGCCCGTGATTCCTTTGGTATTGCCAAGGATAATACGCCGCCGGCAACCTTTCATTATGACCGTTGGTTAGGGCCTGCAGCCTACCGACCGTATAATGAGAAAAAAAGTCATTACAATTTTCACTGGTATTGGGACACCGGGAACGGCGATATTGGTAATACCGGACCCCACCAGTTTGATATTGCCCGATGGGGATTGAATAAAAATGAGCATCCGGTGACTGTTTATTCAACAGGCGGACTTTATGGTTTTAGCAAGGACGATAATGCACCGAAAATTAAGGGTGTTCCAGTTTATGGTGGAGTAGAGACCTATGGTCATGCTAAAACTTCACAGGAAACGCCCAATACACAAACCTCCCTGTTAAAATACAGCGATGACAAGATGCTGGAATTTGAAGTAAGGGGCAGATACACCTATCGTGAATCAGGCCTGGGCATTGAGGTCGGAAACACATTTTTTGGTGCAGAAGGCTATCTGGAATTAAATGGCGCTACCTGGAAAGCTTTCCATAAACGTGAAAAAGAACCCTTTAATGGCTCTAAAGAGAACAAGCAGGATGGCACGGAGCACTGGGCCAATTTTCTGGATGCCATACGTTCAGGTAAAGATGAGGCGCTGAACGGTGATATCAATGAAGGATTTTTATCATCTGCGCTGCCTTTGTTATCAAATATCTCTTACCGCCTGAAACGCGAACTGCATTTGACGGGGACTGGTACAAATATAGAAAAGTTCGTTAATGATCCTGAAGCAGATGCAATGCTAACACGCGTATACCGTCCGCCGTATGTCGTCCCTAATGAAGTATAAAAAGACTCTCACAGGATATTCTTAAGTGATTAAAATACCTAACATGATGAAACCAGGAGTATCGCGTCGAAAATTTATTCAAAATAGCGTAGCTGCCGGTATCGGACTCGCCGCCTTAAATCCTTGTTTCCCCGCTTTCCCGCAGCATGCAAAAGCAACAATGAGGTTAGGGCTGGTAACTTATCAATGGGGCAAAGATTGGAATGTGCCCACCATTATTTCGAATTGCGAGAAAGCAGGATTGCTGGGTGTGGAATTACGCACACAACATGCACATGGCGTTGAAACAAACCTCAGTGCTATCAAACGTGATGAAGTAAAAAAGCGTTTCGCTGACAGTTCTGTAACCTGCATCGGTTATGGTTCTAATTTTGAATACCACAGCCCGGATGCTGCGAAGCTCCGCGAGAATATAGAACAGACAAAAGCTTATATTAAACTGTGTAAAGATATTGGGGCGAGCGGTATCAAAGTTAAGCCCAACGCGCTTCCTGATGAGGTTCCAAAAGAAAAGACCATCGCCCAGATCGCCGCTTCACTGAATGAGGTAGGTAAATTCGCAAATGATTACGGCCAGATGGTAAGAGTGGAAGTTCATGGCTATAAAACGCCGGAATTACCAAATATCAAAGCCATATTCGAGCAGGTTACGGAAACCAATGTAAAAATATGCTGGAACAGCAATCCCGAGGATTTGCTGCCCCCAGGCCTTGAAGGAAACTTCAATTTGGTAAAAAAATGGATAGGAGATACGGCTCACATCAGGGACCTTGCTACGGATCAGTATCCCTACCGACAGCTTTTTGAATTGTTCGCTGGAATACATTATAATGGATGGTTGCTGCTTGAAGAAAGTTCTAGTCCCGATGATAAGGTCGCAGCTATGAAAGAGCAACATAATTTATTTACTCAGCTCACAGTTGTCAATCAATGAGCCAGTCTGTTTAACCCTGTAGCAAATATAAAAGCTGGTAGTAATCTCTCAGGCACGACTCCCTTTCAATGAGTTTACCAGAAAATATAACCTCCTGTGGTAGAAGATGTTTCTTTTCAATGTTTTTTAGAGCGCTTTCTGGTGGAAGAGAAGGGCAGAATTTTACCGTTACCTGCCAGGTATCAAAACAGGTGGAAAATGAAAAGGGTGTTCATACTTACAGCTACCTTTGGAAGAGCCGCTTTATGAACGGTTTTCTCGTTTATAGTTGCACTGCCTGAACTGCCATAATTGGTACCTGGTACGTTTGTATTTATTTCGTCGTTTGAGTGAGTATCATCCTGAGTTTTAGCGCTTTCTTCCTCCTTGTTCTTACTTCCATCTTTTATCTCACCTTGATTCAGGAGCGTAACCGATACATTATTCAGTGAATCCGGATGCGCATGGAGAACAACCACCGCCCCATCAACTATAATCCTTTTAAACACCGGCAAGTTTACATTTACGTCGAGATGCCGGTTCTCCCTTCTCTGCCGCCCA
>JBBJOD010000244.1:0-7554 GCA_037721715.1 Chitinophagaceae bacterium
AACCATCGCATCAATAGCGAGTGGAGTGGTCTTTACGTTTGGCAGACCCCGCTTTTCCGCTTCCGTGGCCCACTCGTCGCTGTAACCGTCGCCTTCAAAAAGAACTTTTTTACTGCTAACGATATATTCGCGGATAACATGAATAATGGCAATTTCTTTTTTATCACCTTTTTCAATTAAAGCGTCTACATCTTTCTTAAAATTTTTGAG
Source organism: Chitinophagaceae bacterium (assembly GCA_037721715.1). GTDB lineage: Bacteria > Bacteroidota > Bacteroidia > Chitinophagales > Chitinophagaceae > JADCRZ01. The sequence continues at coordinate 211 of JBBJOD010000244.1, forward strand.
CGTCTCTGCCATGATGGTATTAAGTGTTGTCATGGCATTGGCACAATTTGCAGAAGAGCCTACAGCACGGAACTCAAACTTATTACCGGTGAAAGCAAAAGGTGAAGTTCTGTTTCTGTCAGTATTATCCAGTAATAATTCAGGAATGCTTCTATGAAGATCGAGCTTAAGGATGGCTTCATCCTGTTCATCAAATTTATCGCCTACTCTTGCCTGCACATCATCAAGCACTTTCGTGAGGTATTGACCAATAAAAACGGAGATAATGGCGGGAGGTGCTTCGTTGGCTCCCAACCTGAAATCGTTTCCGGCTGAAGCAATGGATGCACGCAACAAACCTGCGTAATCATGAACCGCTTTGATCGTATTAACAAAGAAGGTGAGAAACATCAGGTTTGTCTTAGGCGTTTTGCCTGGGGCTAAAAGGTTCACACCCGTATCTGTCGACATGCTCCAGTTGTTATGTTTACCACTTCCGTTTATGCCTGCAAATGGTTTTTCATGGAGAAGTACCCTTAAGTGATGCCGGCGTGCTACGCGGTCCATGATATCCATCAGCAATGTATTGTGATCAACAGCTACACTAACTTCTTCAAATATCGGGGCACATTCGTACTGACCGGGAGCCACTTCGTTGTGCCGGGTTCTTAACGGAATACCCAGTTTATATCCTTCATTTTCGTAATCTCTCATGAAGGCATACACCCTCTCCGGGATCGAACCAAAATAGTGATCCTCCAATTGTTGCCCTTTTGCCGGGCCATGACCAAATACAGTCCGGCCACTAAGCACCAGGTCTGGTCGTGCGTTGAAAAAGCCTTCATCAATCACAAAATACTCTTGTTCCCAACCCAGCGTGGCAGTAACTTTCTGCACATTTTTATCGAAATAATTGCAAACGTCTACTGCGGACCTGTTCAGGGATTCCAGTGCCTTCAGTAAGGGTGCCTTGTAATCAAGCGATTCACCAGTATATGAAACAAATATTGTGGGTATACAAAGTGTTTTACCATAACCGATTTCCATTATAAAAGCCGGAGACGACGGATCCCATGCAGTATAACCCCTTGCTTCAAATGTTGCCCTTAATCCTCCGCTTGGAAACGAAGAAGCATCGGGTTCCTGTTGAATAAGGGCAGCACCATCAAATTCTTCTATAGAGGTCCCGTCACTTTTAATGGTAAAAAAGGAATCATGTTTTTCAGCCGTCGTTCCGGTTAATGGTTGAAACCAATGTGTGAAATGCGTGACACCTTTAGACTCTGCCCATTGGCGCACACCAGATGCAATCTGGTTTGCCATGACGCGGTCAATTTTTTTACCACCTTTTATTGAATTCACGAGACTTTTATAAGCCTCGTCGCTTAAAAATTCGCGCGCTGTTCTTGATGTAAAAACATTTTCGCCGAATATCGCAGTAATTTTACTGGAAGCCACTACCACTTCTTTCGAGTGATCAGAAAGATTATTCACCGCGTTTGATCGTAAAGACATGGGCTATTTTTTTTTGAATTACAAATTAACAGTAATTGAATCAGAAAAACAATTTTTAACCTTCAGTGATATTTCTTAGCATTTAAGTTGACTGAAGCCTTGTATAAATAGCGTAACTCCATTTAAAATACCAGATTTAGCTGAAAAGATTTCATATTAATATTTTTCTTATTTTATCCGGTACGCTTAATGACAAAGTGCTTAACATAAGCATCAGGAAGATGGCCCGGTACCTTACTATTGCTCCTGCAAAAGGAATGGTATACCCGATAACGAGTAAAGTGCAGAAACAAAAAAATACAATCATCCACTGGAATCTTATTACGTCAGGTTCAACCAGTTTCTTTCGAAACACGCTGCTCGTAACAATAATTAAAAGAATGAATAAGATCTCAAGGGATGCAACTTTCTCCGTTAAGTTTTTTGCTTCCCACCAATAAGGCCTTAGTAGGGAATGATCAATTGCTTTCAAAAAATTTACCGCAAAACTTTTAACATTGGCGGTAAGATCCATATAAGGCAACCGTGAGGTACCCTCCAGTTTTTCAAAAGCCATTTTCCGGGCTATCAGTGCTGCAGGTAAATTCATTTTCGCCGAGATAACAGGTGACAGAAAGAACAACGAAATGAAAACAAACGCAGTAGCTGTATACACCAGGTAGGGCCTGATTTTGGATTGGGCAACAATAAAATAGGCCGCCAACGGAGGGATCAGCAGAATTGCCAGGTAATTTCTAAAGAGAAAAATACCGGTAATAGATAGAATGATTATAGCTAGAGAGATAATCAGGCCTTGCCTTAAACCTGGTTTTGTAGACTGCCAGATGGACAATGCCAGGAAAAGAAATACCAGCCCGTCTCTGTGAATGCCGCTTGTCCAGAACAAACAGGAAGGTGTTAGCAAAATTGTGGCAGTCGTAAGGACACCCGGCGTCTTGTTTAATAAATTCCGGCATGACAGGTAGAAAAACAAAAAAGCCCAAAAAGTTATAAAAGAATAGATTACAACGTTTACATAATAATGTCCCCCGCTCAAAATGTTTAACAACGAAATAATTTTCACCATGAGGTTATCTTTCAGGTTGTTCCAGTATCCGCGGCTTGCAAGTACACCCTCCCAGCTGTTATAAGGGTTCTCTAAAAGATTAACGAAGTAAGAAGCCGGACGGTTAAGCAGCAATTTGTATTCTTCAAATGCCTGAGCGTGGAATCTCCAGGTATCGGAACTGGCAATTTGTTGAGGACGCGAATACCAATATCCGTAATAACAGCCCACTGCGCTTTTCAAACAAAAAAAACCAACCCAGTAACGAACCGGCAATCCTGATTTTTTAATCAAAACGTTCGTGGTAATTATATAGCATCCTGCAATAAGATAAATGAAAAACAATAGGTATTGCAAATGGTTACTTTAAAAATATTCAATAGAAAAATGAGCAGTCAGCTGGTGGCTTCAAATATAAATCCAATTAGTTTATTTGATTTACTTTTCCGCATATATAAATCGGTTCTGTGTTATGCCCCGGATCATTTTAGGAATCTCCAGTTCGTTTTGCGCCAGCTTTTTGAAAGGGCAGGTTGATTTTCTTGTCAAAAACGGTTGGGAAGTGGTTATCATCAGCGGGCCGGGTGAAGAAATAACTGCACTTGCCCAAAATGAACGAGCCAGGTTATATCGGGTAAATTTTTCTAAGTCTATAAGTCCCTTGGCAGATTTTGTGAGTCTTCTGCACATCATAAATATAATAAGGAACGAAAGGCCATCCATAGTAAATGCCGGCAATCCTAAATCGGGATTCCTGATAATGCTTGCCTGTTGGCTGCTCAATCACAAAAAAAGGATATTCACTTTGCACGGACTGGTTTCAGATAGCAGAACGGGAATAGAAAGAATGATTATCCGGTTTTCGGAGAAACTCACTTGCCGCATTGCAAAAACGATAATAGTGGTTAGCCCTTCTTTGCTGAAGCATGCTTTGCAACAAAAGCAGTTTCTTCCGGCTAAAGGAATAGTGATAGAAAACGGAAGCTGCAATGGAGTAAATACTGATGTGTTCCAAAGAGACTGTTTGGTGCTTGAAAGGGCAGGCAGGTTAAAAGAAAGCCTTGCATTAAAAGGCGACGAATATGTAATTGGATATGTTGGCCGCCTTTCGAAAGACAAGGGCATAGATATTTTATTCCGAGCCTTTAATCTGCTGAAAGAAAACTATAAGAACATCAGGTTACTGATAGCCGGACCGCTTGAAAAAGAAAATCCTTTCGATAAAAAATACCTGGCGCAATTGTATGAGGATGAAAAGATCTACTACCTGGGAAAGGTTTCACAGGTTATGCCGGTGTACGCGTTGATGCACATACTGGTATTGTCATCATTCAGAGAGGGATTTGGTAACGTATTGATCGAGGCTGCTTCTATGGAAGTGCCTGTAATTGCGCCGGATATCCCGGGATGCCGAAATGCCCTGCAACCCGGTCATACCGGTTTTCTTTTCCGTAAAGGAGATGCAGGGCAGCTGGTAAAGGCCATAGAGAAATATATGTTTGATGACGAACTCAGGCAGCTTCATGGTATCAATGGAAGGAAATTCGCAGTCGAAAACTTTTCACAGGAAAAAATCTGGAAGGGACTATTAACAGTGTATGAAACTAATGCTTAGAACGAATATAAAATTGCTCTTGCCAGGTAAAACAGTTTTCCTGGTAATGTGCCTGAGATCATTAACAGGCTTATTGTACCTTTGGCCTTTTCTGAACTTTCCCCTTTAAGATTATGGAGATATCAGTTACAACAGCACAACAATTACGATTAACGGCTGATGAATTTGAGCTCATTGAAAAAATTCTGGAAAGAACCCCGAATTTTAATGAACTATGTGCTTTTTCCGCTATGTGGAGTGAACATTGCAGTTATAAAAATTCAATCCGCTGGCTGAAGACCCTACCCCGTGACGGTCAGAAAATGCTGGTAAAAGCTGGCGAAGAAAATGCAGGCTTGATGGATATCGGTGATGGCTACGGCGTTGTATTTAAGATCGAATCTCACAATCACCCGTCAGCCATTGAGCCGTTCCAGGGAGCAGCAACAGGAGTGGGTGGCATTCACCGCGATATTTTTACAATGGGTGCCAGGCCAATCGCAGCCCTTAATTCCCTTCGTTTCGGTAGGCTGACCGAAGCAAAAACTCAACACCTCCTGGCCGGTGTAGTTCACGGAATTGGTCATTATGGAAATTGTTTCGGTGTGCCAACGGTAGGAGGGGAAATATATTTTGAACAATGTTATCATACAAATCCGTTGGTTAATGCTATGAGTGTTGGCATCCTGAAATCTGGTGATACCATTTCGGCAACTGCTTTAGGCATCGGCAACCCTGTATTCTTTGTTGGAAGTGCGACAGGTAAAGATGGTATTGGCGGTGCTTCCTTTGCATCAGCAGACATTACTGCAGACAGTTCGGAAGAACTGCCCGCTGTACAGGTTGGGGATCCTTTCCAGGAAAAAAAATTGTTGGAAGCATGCCTGGAAGTGATAAAAACAGGAGCCGTAGTAGGCATGCAAGACATGGGTGCCGCAGGAATTATTTGCTCAACCGCTGAAATGAGTGCAAAAGGAGGAGTAGGGATGGTAATTAATCTGGATAAAGTTCCCTCGAGGCAGAAAAATATGAAAGCTTGGGAACTATTGCTAAGTGAAAGCCAGGAAAGAATGCTTATGGTCGTGCAAAAAGGAAAGGAGGCGGAGGTATTAGGAGTATTTGAAAAATGGGATTTGCCGTGCGCTGAAATCGGACAGGTCACGGATGGTGGCTTCCTACAGTTTTACATGGATGGAAACCTCGAAGCAGAACTTCCGGCGCATGACCTGGTTTTAGGAGGAGGTGCACCGCAGTATGAAAGAGAATACCAGGAGCCGGAATACTTTAAAAAAATCCGGGCTTTTGATCCCCAAACCGTTGAAATACCAGACGATTTGAAAAAGGTGGCAGAGCAGATAATTGCCATCCCGAACATCGCGTCTAAACGCTGGATTTCTCAGCAATATGATAGTATGGTAGGCACGGCAAATACAAATACCAATGAACCATCAGATGCTGCTGTGATATTTGTAAAAGAAACCGGGAAAGCTCTGGCAATTACTACCGATTGTAACAGCCGTTATGTATACGCCGATCCATATAAAGGGGCAATGATAGCAGTGGCTGAAGCGGCACGAAACATAATTTGCAGCGGAGGCGAACCCCTTGGCATAACCAATTGCCTTAACTTTGGTAATCCGTACGATCCCCAGGTTTATTACCAGTTTGTACATGCAATCAAAGGAATGGGCGATGCCTGCCGCCGGTTTAACACACCAGTAACTGGAGGAAATGTAAGTTTCTACAACCAGAATCCTGACGGTCCGGTTTATCCTACTCCCACGATCGGAATGGTGGGTCTGCTCCCGAATATAAAAAATAAAATGACCCTTGATTTTAAGGCAGCAGGGGATATGATTTTCCTAATTGGTAAAAGTAATGATGACATCAATTCTTCCGAGTATTTGCATAAAGTGGCTGGAATAGAGTTCAGTGAAGCGCCCCGTTTTGACATGGAGGAAGAAGTAAGGGTGCAAAATATTGTAGCGGAACTTATATTAAATAAACTAGTTGAATCTGCGCACGATGTAAGTGAAGGTGGGCTATTCATTGCTCTGGTTGAATCATGTTTCAACAGGAATCTCGGGATAGACGTAGTAGCAGCAGATTACAACTTACGAAAAGATGCTTATTGGTTTGGTGAGTCACAAAGCAGGATAGTGGTTAGCGTGAAAGCAACCAGGTTAAATGGGTTTATTCATTTCATGAAAGATCATCCTTACGAAGAATTGGGTTTTGTAACGACAGGTTCAGTTGAGGTAGATGGCATGCATTGGGGCGACATCATGAACTGGAAAGAAAATTATGAATCTGCTATTGAGAATTTGCTTACCGGGGCAGGAAAAGAGTTGTCGCTTGCATCCCTGTAATGTTGTCGCCTACCGGGCAGACGGAAATAAAAAAAATGAATAAGCATGCTAATATAGTGGTAACCGGTGCTGCAGGATTTATTGGCAGTTGTTTAACCGGCTATCTGAACCGGCTGGGTTATACAAACCTGGTACTCGTGGATGATTTCAGTAATCCTGAAAAGGTGCCTAACCTGGAAAACAAGCAGTTTACTGAAAAAATAGAACGTGATCTCTTTTTTAACTGGCTTTACCAAAAGAGCCCGTCTATTGATTTCGTTTTTCATATAGGGGCAAGGACTGACACAACGGAATTCGATTATGCCGTTCATCAAAGGCTTAACGTTGAATACTCGCAACAGGTATGGAACTATTGTTCCGTTGAGGGTATACCCCTGGTATATGCCTCTTCCGCAGCAACTTACGGAAACGGAGACTTGGGTTACGATGATAATCACCAGGTGGTTCACAGATTGTCTCCTTTAAATGCCTACGGAGTTTCAAAAAATGAATTCGATAAATGGGTATTGCATGAAAAGACCTGCCCGCCATTTTGGGCGGGTATGAAATTTTTTAATGTTTACGGCCCTAATGAATATCACAAAGGCAGGATGGCCAGTGTTATTTTTCATTCCTGCAACCAGATAAAAAAGAATGGAAATGTAACGCTTTTCAGGTCACATCGGCCTGGTTACAAGGACGGTGAGCAATTACGTGACTTTGTATATGTTGAAGACGTTATCAAGATATGCTACTGGCTGATGAGTAACCAGCCCGCATCGGGTATTTACAACCTGGGCACTGGTAAGGCAAGGACATTCAACGACCTTGTTAGGTCTACATTTGCCTGCCTTGATAAAAAA
>JBBJOD010000245.1:0-7540 GCA_037721715.1 Chitinophagaceae bacterium
CCTATCCTTCGCATGTCACCATTGCCGTTCATCTTACAAAGCAGCTGGGCAAGGGTATAGTTTACAACGGCCTCAATTATTCAATTTGTGAGCCTACCCCCCAAGGGCAGGACCTTGCTATTGGCCAAATTATCCCGGGTTTGCGCAATGTTTCTTTTGAGGTGGCCTATGCTTACGATCCTGCACAATAAAACTACCTGATTGAATAGCTGACAGCCGCTCAGAGCCCAGCTGGGCGTCTCCTGTAACCGGAAAACCGGTACCATAAATCCGATACCGTCAAAAAAACAGGGCTTACTCCTTCTTACCTTCAAGTGTAAATCCGATGGTGGTTCCAATATCCGGAGTGCTTCGGGCATGAATGGTTTCCCCATGAGCCTCAATGATGTGTTTGCAAATGGCCAAACCAAGCCCGGTACCGCCTTTATCACGGCTTCTTGCTTTGTCTGTCCTGTAAAATCGTTCGAAGATGCGGTGCAAGTGTTCCTCCTCTATCCCAATGCCATCATCACTTATTTCAACCAGTACATGCCTGCCATCCGTTTTGTAGATACTGGCTATAATATTACCGTTGGGTTTCCCGTACTTGAACCCATTCTCAATCATGTTAATCAATACTTCCCGTACCTTCTCTTTGTCTGCATAAACAGTAATAGGAGCTTCACACCCTTTTTTTACCTGGCACTTGATATTCTTTTCATTCGTTTTTATAGACAAAGATTCAAAAACCTCCCTGATCAGGTCGTGAACCACAAAATGCTGCTTTATTAAAAGCTGTTCTCCCCGTTCCAGCCTTGATATTTCATCCAGGTCGTTCATCAGGTTCACCAGCCTGTCTACATTGCGGGATGTGTTCTCAAGGAATTTTTTACTGATCTCCGGATCTTCCATTGCACCATTGAGCAGGGTGTCTACATAACCCTGGATAGCAAAAATCGGGGTCTTGAACTCATGGGCCAGGTTTTGTAGAAACTCTTTTCGATAGGCCTCATTCTGCTTTAATATTGCTATCTCGTTGCTCTTTTGTACCGCCCATTTGGCCACATCCTCACTTACCTCCGCGATGCCTTTTTTTGGCAGGATGTATTTGTAGTAAACCTCTTCTTTTTTACTTGCTTTTGTTTGATAAATAAATTTGTAAATCAGTTTGATCCTTCGGTAAATGAACTGTTGCAAAAAGAAATTAATCAGCAGGTATGATATGAGAAAAAGCACTAAGAAGATACCAGTAGCTATTATCCAGTTATTTAAGAATAAGAGGTATGCCAGGGAAACCAACAAGGAAATAGAACCTGCATTTATTGCGGCGATCTGCCTCGGAGAAAGATTTTTAGTATTCATAATATGGTCGTCGCCCTGTTGCCTACTAATTCAAATCGGCTCTTTACCTGTTAGGTTCCCAATATGCACTTAACTGTCATTACAAATCAAATTTATAGCCAACACCTTTGACAGTAGTTATACAATCGAGCCCTAGCTTCTGCCTCACTTTCCTGATATGAACATCTATGGTGCGATCACCTACTATAACATCGTTGCCCCAAACCTGGTTCAATATTTCATTGCGAAGAAAAACCCTTCCTGGCTTAGATGCCAAAAGGTAAAGCAGTTCGAATTCCTTTTTTGCCAGTGTCATTTCCTTATCTGCTATCTTGACCAGGTACTGGATAGGATCTATTACGAGGTTATCAATTTGTAATACACCGTTGTTTGACTCCACTGGTTTAGTCAGTCTTCTAAACAGCGCATTTACCCGGCTCATTAAAAGCTTTGGGCTGATAGGCTTGTTAACATAATCATCCGCACCTTTTGCAAAGCCGTTCATCTGTGAAATTTCATCGTTCAGGGCAGTCAGGAAAATAATGAGGGTATCTTTGAAAGCAGGTTGAGTACGGAGTATCTCACACACTTCTACGCCATTTTTCTTCGGCATCATAATATCCAGAATAATCAAGTCAGGTTGGTAATGTTTTGCTTTCTGGATGGCATCGTCGCCATCTTTGGCGGTAAAAACATCATATCCTTCCGCTTTCAAATTGTACTGAAGGATTTCTAAAATATCAGGCTCATCATCAGCGATCAAAATCTTTTTAGCCTTTGTCTCCATTAACAGGTAGTTTACGCAAACCTATAATAATTTCAGGTGTTACTGCGGCAAACCTAATGAGTTGACAATTTTTTAATATAGAAATTTGCTATTTATAAAGAATTTAACAGATCAGCATAACGCAACGAAATGGCTGTAATAGCTGTCCTAAGTAGCAATGTAAGTGGCCGATAGCCGTTCTATATCGCTGAATGGTAGTATTTTTGTTGAGTGCAAATCATTAAGGGTGTCTTTATGTATAGAAGTTTACTTGTTTTAACATTTTCGGTTCTTTCGATGTGTGGTGCTGCTGTTGGACAATCAAAAGCTGTATCTGGTTATTACGTTGATAAAAACCGCTTGCTCTGGCATGATAAGGTGGATCGTGAGCAGGTTAATATGATGAAACTTGATGGCAAGAACGACAACGCCATCAACTTGTCAAGAGACGAAACGGTTAACCAGCAGATTGATTATGCCTTAATTAAAGGTGTTGATGAAATGCAGGAGCAGATAGAGCGGGATTCTACCTTGTTACACAATAGTAAGATCAAGTATTTATTAGGACTTGAATCTCTCGTAAAAGGATTCAATGCAAACTATCAAAAAAAGGACTTCCCCGTAACAATTGCCCAGGCACTGGTTGATGGATTCAGCCGGGCGATGGAGCTCGAAAAAAATGCCGCAAGTATTGCATCGGTTGTTAGTGACAACACTTATCCGATAGGTAAAATCCTCGTTGATTGTTTTTGTTTCCGCGAAAACAAGGGCATCCCGGCATCGAATATCCTCCTGATGCGCAAATACATCGCTTTACATCCAACCGAAATTCTGGCTGTTTTAAAGAGTAACGTTGATGTTCCGTTTGCAGACAGTGTTATCAGGGTTGCCGCCTATCAAAATCCGCGGCAGGTGTATGATTATGCAGCCGCCAGGGACCGCCTCGGTGCTAAGATCCGGGCTAACCAGGATTCATTTGTTCAAACCATAGCAAAAATGGCTTCCAGCAAAAGTGGCCAGTTGTATTTTCCTTTTATTGATATGTTGGTTAAAGGCAAAATGACCTTCGATGATATCGATAAAGTTAAAGACAATGGATTGAATTACTACCGCCTGCTGGTGAACACCAGGATCGAATATGCCGGAAGGATGTTTGGCGCGCAGAAAGATACTCCGATGGAGATGAAGTCTTTGACTGAAATGATGGCGAAAAAGGCAAATAGCGAATTTGTAAGCCAGATCAATGGGTTACATGACAGGCCAGATCCAGTGCGCTTCAAAGTCCTGGAACCATTAACGCCGCAGGAACTATATTATCTATGTGTTTTGGGCGAAGATGAGATATATACTTCCAGCTACCTGGGTGTATTCAAACGCATTTTTCAACGCATGAAAATTCCCCGGGGTGATACGCTGGTGATGAGTGTAAACGCGGATTATTTTAGAAAGTTTATCAAATTGGCTGCAGCCTACAATACGCTGGAAAGCCTGTTAGGTTCAATGCCTGTTGAAAGTGCTACCTCACTGATGCGCGCTTTTATGATCGGATTGGAAAAAACTACTACCCCTGACAATGCAGAAGACGCGGTGGATGTGGCTGATTCGTATAGTAGCATCTTTGAGAAAAACAAAACACTTTCCGATTTCATGCTGAGCGAGGCAACCTGGAATTATGAGCGTTGCCTCAAGAATGCTGACAGAAATGGCCAGGTGATTTATAATCTTGAGAAAACGCTCTTCGAATCGGCTGATACCCTGGGTAAAGTTAACCTTACTGAAAAACTCGGTATTGCACCTGTTTATACAGTGGATTACAGTTCACTCACAGATGACAGTGGCAGGGTGGTTCAACAGGTTTTTTTCTACGGTGACAAGGATAAAGACGGCCAGAATTCATACGCTAATTTCCTGGGTACCTTTAGAGGAAAGGCCGAATGGAGTATAACAGACAAAAACCCTGACTGGATCTGGATCAGATCAACGAAAGGCAAACCTGTTTGGATCTTTGCCAATAAGCCATTATATGGCGAGGATGAACCGGATGCAAAGGCCCAGGCAAAACTGGGTGAGTACCTCGATGACCATGCTATCAAGCCAACTATTTATATCCACAGAGGACATAGCTATCATGTTAAATATTCTCTTAACCAGATTCAGCCGAGCGCGCGAATTGTAGTTTTGGGATCATGCGGAGGTTATAACAATCTGAATGAAGTGCTGACAATTAGCAACGATGCGCACATCATTTCTTCCAAACAGGTAGGAACCAAGACGGTGAATGAACCCATACTGGAAGCCATCAGCAATACACTTCGTAATGGCAAAAGCATCGAATGGATTCCTATGTGGCGCGACTTAAGCAAACTTTTCAAGGGAGACAGGAAAGAATTATTTGATGATTACATCCCACCCTATAAAAACCTAGGAGCGATATTTATAAAAGCTTACAGGAAAGCACTGGGAGACGATTAGTGGTAAAGAGTGATGAATGATGAGTGATAAGTTATGATGGGCTCTTAAACCCATAATTCATAATTCGTCACTCATAACTCATCACTCATTCCTATCTTTGCCGCCGTATGCCTGAGCCGGTTCCCGCAAAAAAAATATTCGATTTCACATTGCTTCGAAGGGTGTTTGCCTTTGCTTCTCCTTATCGGAACCGCCTGTATCTTTCCCTGGTTATGGCCATTGTGCTCGCCCTTCTTTCACCGGTTCGTCCTTACCTGATCCAGGTAACTGTCAATAACTATGTTAAGGGAGGAGCCTCTGTTGCTGCGGAGGCTAAAAACCCTTTCATTGAAATGATTGTTATCATAACTATCTGGCAGATTGTTCTGCTGGTAGCAGAGACCCTGATCCGGTTTTATTTCTCCTATATTACTGCCTGGATGGGACAGTCGGTTGTAAAAGACTTGCGTGTAAAGGTGTACAAAAAAGTTTTGGGATTAAACCTTTCACAGTTTGACAAAACACCCATTGGCACACTGACTACCCGTACAATTAATGATATTGAATCTATCAACGATATTTTTGCCGACGGGTTGATACCCATCATCGCTGACGTACTTTCTATCATTGCCATTGTTGCCTGTATGTTTTGGATCGACTGGCGCCTGGCATTTATTAGTTTAAGTCCATTCCCTGTACTTTTTGTTGCAACTTATCTATTCAAGGAAAGTGTGAATAAATCATTTATCCGTGTAAGAAACGCGGTAGCACAACTGAATGCCTTTGTACAGGAGCACATTACCGGTATGCAGGTAGTTCAGGCATTTGCTTCTGAAGAAAGAGAGTTCAGGAAATTTAAAAAGATCAACCGCGAACACCGGAACGCCAATGTAAAAGCAATATTTGCCTATTCGGTCTTTTTCCCGATTGTTGAAATTATTTTGGCGGTTTCTACTGGGTTGCTTGTTTGGTGGGCTGCCAGCCACGCTTTGAGTCTTCCCCGGAATGAAGCCATTGAATTAACAGGGAAAATCATTTCATTCATCTTGCTGATAAATCTTATTTCCCGTCCACTGAGGGTAATCGCTGATAAATTCAATGTATTGCAGATGGGAATGGTATCTAGCGACCGTGTTTTTAAGGTGCTGGACAATCATGATTATCTTAAAACTGCAGGAAATTATGCCCCACAACATCTGAAAGGGAAGATAGAATTTGATAAGGTCTGGTTTGCGTACACCGATGAACGGTTTGTTTTGAAAGACATTTCTTTTACAGTGCAGGCAGGGGAAACGGTCGCAATTGTTGGACATACTGGTAGTGGAAAAACTTCTATCATCAGCCTGATGAACCGCATGTATTTTATTCAAAAGGGCAAAATCAGAATTGACGATGTTGAAATTGATGCATTTGATCTGGATGCGTTGCGCACCAAAATTGGTGTAGTATTACAGGATGTATTTCTCTTTTCCGGTTCGGTACTGGAAAATATTACACTGAGAAATCCCGAGATCAGCCGTGAAAAAGTAATTGAAGCTGCGAGGATGATTGGCATGCATGATTTCATTATGGAACTGCCTGGAGGATACGATTATAACGTAATGGAACGAGGAAACACTTTGTCGTTAGGACAAAGGCAGTTGCTGTCATTTATCAGGGCGCTCCTTTATAATCCATCAATTTTGATTCTGGATGAAGCCACTTCCAGCGTTGATACTGAAAGTGAAAGGCTTATACAAAATTCAATAGATACGCTTATTTCCGGAAGGACATCTATCATAATTGCACACCGCCTTTCTACCATTAGGAAGGCTAATAAAATAATTGTGCTTGAAAAAGGTGAACTAAAAGAATCAGGCACCCATGATGAATTATTAGCGCTGGAAGGATTTTATAGCAAGCTTCATCATATGCAATTTGAGAAGCAAATAAAGTAAATAACTACAGGTCGGCACCTTCGCGATGGCAAATAGCTGCCGGTTTTGTATTTGCTGCCTGGTAACAGTATTTACCAGGCATTGTAATAAAAATTCAGATTGCTTTTACCATTAAAAAGCCGTTTTTTAGTGATATTAAAGACCCCCGCCTTATCTTTGCGCAAAATTTAGGACCAGGTATGATGAATACTCGCTATATAAAATCTTTACCAATAATCTTTATTAGCTTGCTTTTTCTTTCCATTTCAAATATTTCCTATGGCCAGGAAGAGCATACAAACGAAGGAAGTGGAAAGTTTGATCCGGGTGCATTGATTATCGAACATATAAGTGACAACCACGATTTTCATTTCTTTGACTGGAAGGGTCACCCGGTTGCCGCTCCTTTGCCAGTAATTTTATATTCTGCCGAGAAAGGTTTTTCCTCGTTTATGTCTTTACGCTTCAAACATGGAAAGGCAACCTATAACGGGTACAAGCTTGTTCACAACCATGTGGTAGCTGTAAATGAAGACCAGACGGTAAATGCAGCCATTAAAGTGTACGACTTTTCATTGACCCGCAACGTTGTTCAGATGTTATTGGCATTGGCTATTTTAGTTTGGATCATGGTTTCAGTGGCCGCCAAGTACAAAAGGAATGGACACGCTGTTGCTCCTTCCGGCATGCAGAATGCCGTTGAGCCGGTAATAACCTTCATCCGGGATGAGGTGGCAAAAGTGAACCTGGGACGCCGGTACCAAAAATACATGCCTTACTTACTTACTATATTCTTTTTTATACTAATCAATAATGTATTTGGCTTGATACCGGGAACAGCGAACGTAACCGGAAATATTGCGTTCACAATGGTTCTGGCCGTAATATCTCTGGTAGTTATCTTATTAAGCAGTAACGGCCATTTTTGGGGTCATATATTTTGGCCTCCTGGTGTTCCCTTCCTGGTAAAGCTTATCCTTATACCCGTTGAGTTTGCGGGCATATTTATTAAGCCCTTGGCCCTGATGATACGTTTGTTTGCCAATATGATTGCCGGTCATATTGTAATCACCTGTTTTATTATGCT
>JBBJOD010000246.1:0-7532 GCA_037721715.1 Chitinophagaceae bacterium
TCGGTTTATTAAGTAAGATGTAAACGAAATTTTTTGAGGGACCGATTTTTTTGCCTGTTACTGTTACTTCATCATGCTCCGAAACTTTTGTACCCGGTTCAGTAATTACTTCACCGTTCAGGGTAACTTCGCCCGATCTTACCAATTCAGCTGCTTCCCTTCTACCACTGATACCACTGTGTGCAATGTATTTGTTGATAGGCATTTGCTCTGCCTGCATGGATGTATCGGAAGAAGTGTGGCCGGTTGATCTTTTTAATGTTTTGGGAGCAGCGATGCCCCCTGTTTTTTTCGCTGGTTCTGGTTGAGGAGCCAGCTTACTTTTTCTTTTTTCCTCGAATCGCTTTTCAATGGCCGCGGCCCTTTCTTTCTTAGCAATTTTCTTTTCCTGTTTGAATTGCTCTTTAATAGCGCTTCCCCTGGTTTTGTTGATGAACTTTTCGAATTGTGAATTCTTACTCATATAATTAATTAAGATTGCTGTTTTGCAACAGTAGTTTTGTGCGGGGTTTTATTGTTTTATTAGTGATCGATCCGTTTTATTAGCAAGTTGGCCACAAGCCGCATCAATATCTTTACCTCTGCTTCTCCTTAAATGGGCATTAACTTTAGCCTTTGACAAATGGTTCATGAATCTTTCCACCTTTTCTTCTTCGGGTTTTTGAAATGCGGCCGCATCTATTGGATTATATTCAATAATATTGACAAGGTCAGCGGGAACCTGTCGAAAAATTTTGATAAGCTCCTCAGCGTCTCTGGTGGAGTCATTGAAGTCTTTAAAAAGGATGTACTCAAAGGTGATGGAATTGCCGGTTTGCTGGTAAAAATAATTCAGCGCTTCCATCAAAGTCCTGATATTATTGGTTTCATTGATCGGCATGATCTCGTTGCGCTTTACATCGTTGGTTGCGTGAAGGGATAATGCCAGGTTGAATTTCACCTTATCGTCACCCAGCTGCCTGATCATCTTGGCAACCCCGGCGGTTGAAACGGTAATACGCCTTGCGCTCATGCCCAGTCCGTCCGGAGAGGTAATCTTATCAATGGCCTTTAATACGTTTTTGTAATTTAGCAGTGGCTCTCCCATACCCATAAACACAATATTGCTGAGCTTTTTTCCATAAGCTTTTTCGGTTTGCAGGTTAATGATCACCGCCTCATCGTAAATTTCGTCAAAGTCCAGGTTACGTTTGCGTTCCATATAACCGGTTGCACAAAACTTGCAATTCAGTGAGCAGCCAATTTGTGAACTTACACAGGCGGTATAACGTGTTTCAGTAGGGATAAGCACCCCTTCCACCAAATGCCCATCATAAGTTTTAAAACGTGTTTTTATAGTACCATCCTCAGAGTGTTGCGTAGCATCAACTGTTAAAGCGGGTAAAGAAAAATTGTCCGACATTTTTTCCCTCAGTTCCTTGCTGATATTGGTCATGTCTTCGAAGCTATGTGCATGTTTTTTCCACAACCATTCGTATACCTGTTTAGACCGAAACTTTTTCTCACCCAAAGCCTCAAAATACTGTTCCAGCTCGTTCTGACTCAGCTGACGGATGTTTTTCTTGTCATTTAACATAGCTGTAAAGATACGTTAGAAGGGTGAGTTTGTGGCGGTATTAGCTAAGAGTGGTGAGTGATGAGTTGCAATTACAGGTCTTTGGTAAATCATGTTCCTGGCGCAAGTGTTCTGAAGCCAATCTGGTGTAGGCATTCTTGAAAAGTTCGCCTGGAGGACAACCTGTGCCTGAATACCCGTTAGGCACAAGTTGTCCAACTGGAATTGTTGGTAATTGAACATTTCCGAGATGAACCGTTGGAACACTTGCGCCAGTTGCAAGATATCCTCGCCGCCTTTTAAGGTTCCCACAACTGGCGCAAGTGTTTCGCCGGGCCAATACACAAGATTTTCCATGATCGTGAATCTCTGTCAGACGTGCTCCGGCGAACAACTTGTGCCGACTTCGGTAAATGGTTCCGTTCAGGCAGCCAGTTGTAAGATATACTCGGCGACCGTTACGGCTCCTCCTTTGCGTCCTCGTGGTTAACTTCTCTGTGCAGACACTTGCGCCAGTAAATGATATCCAGGTTTGAGGACTTGCCTGCAGGTTGTTTGATGTAACGAATCAAGCTGATTTATAATTCATAGATCTACCATCTCCTTGAAAGCAGTTCTTGCATACCAATTGTCCGTTGTTCACCCGTCTTCATTTCCTTGAGCGAGCAGGTATTGTTTTCCATTTCTCTGCTACCGATCATGATAGCGAACGGAATGTTTTTTCTATCTGCATACTTGAATTGCTTTTCAAATTTTGCATGATCAGGGTAAATTTCGCACCGGGTACCATTGCCTCGTAATTGCTGCATGATGCCAAAGGCATAGTTGCTCTCAGCTTCCCCTAAATTTAAAAACAAAAGCTGCGTTCCTACATGGACATCGCCGGGAAACAAATTCAGTTCCTCCATTACATCATAAATTCTGTCTACACCAAACGAAATACCGACTCCCGGAACACCGGGAACTCCAAATAAACCAGTAAGATCATCGTACCTGCCTCCACCACCAATACTGCCCATTTGCGCATCCAGCGCTTTTACTTCAAAAATAATTCCGGTGTAGTAGTCTAAGCCCCTGGCGAGGGTAAAGTCAGCTGAAACCTGGCTACGGACTTCTAAAGGCAGCCTACTTAACACATATTCAATTTCGAAGATACCTTGACGGCCCGAAGGAACATCGCCTAAAAGCGAGGAAATTTTTGTAATTTTTTCCGGGGTGTCACCGCCAATCAGCAGGTAATCTTCAATGACAGTCACCTGGGTGCTACCTAATCCCCTGGCAGATAATTCTTCCTTTACTTTTTCAAGCCCGATTTTATCGAGTTTGTCGATCGCAACGGTGATATCAATCAATTTGTTCACTCCACCGCATTTTTCGGCCAGGGCAGACAAGATCTTCCTGCTATTGATTTTAATGGCTACCGGCATTTTAAGTCTTGAGAAGGCCTGGCTGTAAATGATAGCCAGTTCTATTTCATTCAGCAGGGAATTGCTTCCTACTACATCGGCATCACACTGGTAGAATTCGCGGTACCTCCCTTTTTGGGGCCTGTCGGCTCGCCATACCGGTTGTACCTGGTATCTCTTAAAAGGCATGATTAGCTGACCATAGTTCATAGCCACGTATCGGGCAAACGGAATGGTTAAGTCATATTTCAAAGCCCTTTCCGTAATATTTTTGTCCTTCCTGCCTTCAAGAATATTTTCAAAAGCAGCCCTGGCTTTTGCCGTGTTTTTCGGATCTTGTAAACCGTTATTGAGTATTTTGAAAATGAGCTTATCTCCCTCCTCGCCGTACTTACCCGTTAGCGTCTCCAGGTTTTCTAACGCAGGAGTTTCGAGTGGCTGAAAACCATATAACTCAAATACTTCCCTGATCACATTGAAAATATAGTTGCGTTTGCGTACAGTTTCCGGACCAAAATCTCTGGTTCCTTGAGGTAAACTCGGTTTGGTCATTAGTAAGTATTAGAAATGAAAAGTGATAGTTGATGATACTCCTTTGCCGAAGTCGGGATACTATTCAAGGACAACATCATCGTTTTTCTTCATTTGGCGAAGATACTCAGGAGTTATGAAAATTACATTGTATTGGCTTAAAGCATAACGGATGTGTGAAGGTGGCGTTAAATGAACTTTTGAAACAATTGTTTTCTACTTTCCCCTGGTCGTGTGAAGATAGTGCAATATGGAAAATACTATCAAACGCATCTAAATCACCAAACAGGGTCATACCAACTGCCTTATCATCTTTGAAATTGCGCGCTCCGGTTAGCAGTGGTTGACGGATTATCTGGTAAGATCAAATGTAAAAGAATAAAATACAAAATTTTATTATCTTGCCAACCCGGATAGCACGAAAAACTGTAAAGAAAGGGCACAAACTGTTCCAAATAGAATATTATTTGCATCATTCAATGATTATCGATGGAAAATGAACAAAGTGAAAAAAGAACAAAACACTATGTGCTTATGCGGTCTGTGATGGATTATGGCATGGGGTTTATCATATTGGGATGTGGAGTATTTTTTGCCATCGCTCCGCGTGTAGGTATTGAGTTCAATATCGAACCATTCTTTCGCTATCTTTTTGCCGTTTTGTGCATTGTGTATGGCGGATGGCGGATCTACAGGGGATTCAAGAAAAATTATTATTCTGAAAATGAGAGGAACTGAGACGATAAGAAAAAGATTGGGCAGGTTAGCAAGTTGGATTTTTTCGGTGTTGGTTTTAATCAGTTGCGGAGATAGTCAACCTGTTACATCTGCCGGCGATACTACTACCAGTGGCGTGTTACATATAAGTGTTGATGAGTCTTTCAAACCAATTATAGATTCACAGATCAGGGTATTTGAGTCGTCGTATCCCAAGGCCAAAATAATAGCGCATTATAAACCAGAAGCCGAGTGCATAAAAGACCTGATGAACGACAGCATCCGGATGGTTATTATTACCCGCGGCCTGAATCGTAACGAAGAGTTGGTTCTGAAAGATACGTTGCGTTTCAATCCTGTCCAGGGTAGAATGGCTTACGACGCTATTGCAGTGCTCGTGAATAACCAGGCAAAAGATTCGATATTTGATGTGGCAGATGTTCGTTCCCTGTTAAAAGGAACCGGCGACTACAAATATAAACTGGTAATGGATGGCCTTTCAGCTACCAGCACTGTGAGGTATGCTATGGATACCCTGTTAAAAGGGGAACCCTTTGGCAAAAATGTTCAGGCAGCAACGTCTAGCGAAGGAGTAATCGATTACGTTGCCAACAATGCCGATGCAATAGGTTTTGTAGGAGTTAGCTGGATTGGCAATAAACAAGATGCCAGCCAGCTTAGTTTTTCCCAAAACGTTAAAATTGCCTCTATTGAGTGTGTTGTCTGCACCACAAAAACGTATGTTAAACCCTACCAGGCAAATATTGCCATGCGCCGTTATCCTTTGGTCCGTGGTTTGTACTATATTTTGAAAGAAAACTACCAGGGTCTTGGAAGCGGCTTCACCAATTTTCTCATTTATGAGAGAGGGCAGCTCATATTCAGGAGGGCTTTTTTATGGCCGGCTAAAATGTCTTTCGAAGTTAGAAATGCTGGTATTAATGAATAGTTTTTATGAAGAGGATTTTATAAATTTACAAACTAAAAAAAAGGAACTGATTATGAAGAAAATAACTTTGATTTTATTATTAGTTATTACGGCAAGTACAGCCTTACTTGCGCAAAACGTTGACCAGGGAAGAAGGTTTTTCTATTATGAAAGGTATAGTAGTGCAAAAGACCAATTTGACAAGGTGTTAGCGTCGAATCCTAATAATATTGATGCCGTATACTGGCTCGGACAAACGCTGATTGAATTAAAGGATTCAACCGCGGCAAAAGCACTGTATCAAAAGTCATTGGCTTCGAACGGCAACGCTCCTTTATTATTAGTGGGTACCGGACAAATCGAATTGATGGAAAATAAGGCTACTGATGCCCGCCAGCGTTTCGAAACTGCCCTTAGCTTAACAAAGAATAGAGACATCGGTGTAATAAACGCCATTGCACGTGCCAATGTTGAAGCACCCTTGGGTGATGCCAACTATGCGCTTGCAAAATTGAATGCAGTAGGCACAGAAAAAAGAGATCCCAGAAATGCAGAGTCTTATTTGAGAATGGGCGAAGCACACCGTAAGTTGATTGATGGCGGAGGTGCGGTTACTGCCTTTCAAAAAGCATTATCTTTAGATCCAAAATTAGCGGAAGCTAAGTACGAAATAGGCCGTGTATACCTTACTCAAAACAACCCGGAATATTTCCTTCCGGCTTTCCAGGAAGCGATTCAGTTGGACCCCAATTACGCACCGGCATATTATCAACTGTATTATTACTGGTACCTCCGTGATGTGAACAAGGCTAAAGAATTTTTTGATAAATACCTCACTGTGGCCGACGCAAAACCAGAGAACGAATATGACCGCATTAGTTTATTATTTGCTGCGCGTAACTACCAGGCAGCCGTTGACTCTGCTAAACAAAAGATCACGCAGTTAGGTGACAAGGCAGATATCCGTTATTCAAAACTCGTTGCGTACAGTTATGATGCATTGAACGATTCTACCAATGCGAAAACATATTTGGATCAATACTTTGCCAAACAAAAGCCCGAAGGTTTTCTACCACAGGATTACGTTTTCAGTGCTAAATTACTCAGCAAGTTCCCGGGTAATGAAGCGGAAGCTTTTAAAAGTTATGAAACGGCTGTTCAACTCGACACGGCAATGCAAAGCAAACTGGATTTAATGGCGGAAGCGGCATCCTTCGCCGGCAAAGCAGGTAACCGTACAGCGCAGGCAGATTGGCTCGGCAGAATCTATTCTACTAAAAAAGACCCTACCAACAGGGATTTATACGATCTTGGATTTGCCCATTACCAGGCAGCCAATTATGCAACGGCAGACAGTATCTTTTGTGGAGTGTATTCAACGAAGTATCCTACTGAAATTTTTGGCTACCTATGGTGTGCAAGATCAGCTCAACAGATGGATACTACCATGGAAAAGGGCACAGCAGTAGAACCTTACAAGCGCTTGATATCTTATGCAGATACCGTGAAGGATAAATACAAAGCGCAGTTGATCCAGGCTCATGGTTACCTGGCTAGTTATTATGCGAACATTGCTAAGGAAAAAGATTCTGCAATTGTACAACTTCAGAGTGTTCTTGAACTGGACCCTGCGAACCCTGATGCGCAGAAATACATTGATGCTTTAAAAAAGCCCGCAGCTGCACCAAGGCAGGCGGCTTCTACCAAGTCACCGGCAAAATCAACAAAGCCGGCTACAAAGCCTAAGAAGAAAGCTTAGCTAAATAATGAAGTGTTTTTAAACCCCTGCAAATACATGCAGGGGTTTTTTAATTTATTCATTTTAATTAGTAAATGGTAATATCACACCGCTGCCTTATTTTTGCTCTTAATGAATAGCTATATGCATTTCTTTTTCTTGCAGGCAGTTACTCCAGATACCAATAGTGCCTTGAATTATCTGCCTATAGGAATGCAATTTCTCTTTGCCATTCTTTTTGTGGGTGTGATGATGGCAGCTACTCACCTGCTGGGGCCTAAGCGAAAAACGACAGATAAGCTTGAGAATTTCGAGAGCGGTATTGATAGCGTTGGTAACGCCCGTCAACCGATGGCCATTAAATATTTCCTGGTTGCAATCCTGTTTGTACTTTTCGACGTGGAAGTGATATTTTTTTATCCCTACGCCATCAATTTTCGTGAATTAGGATGGCATGGTTTTGTTGCGGTCTTGATGTTTACAGCATTTTTTGCAGCAGGCTTTTACTATATCTTAAAAAAAGGTGCATTAAACTGGGAAGATTAACCTGCCGGACAATAATAATAGCTAACATGTATGGTTCATTGCAACAACGGGTTATTATTTATTGTTATAAGAGTTATTGCGAATTCATAAACACCCGAAATAAGGTTAGGA
>JBBJOD010000247.1:0-7498 GCA_037721715.1 Chitinophagaceae bacterium
TACGAATCAAATTGAAGTTAAGCTACGAGGAGATTGCTAAAGGGGTCACAAAAAGTGTGAAGGTAAAAAAGTATGTGGTTTGCAACACTTGTAGTGGCAGCGGCGCCAAAGATAAGGGAAGTGTTCAGACCTGCAATAGCTGTGGAGGAAGTGGACAGGTTAGAAAAGTAACAAATACCTTTCTTGGACAAATGCAAACGGTAACAACCTGCCCGGTATGTAGTGGTGAAGGAACTACCATCACCGTTAAGTGCACTGGTTGTAAAGGCGAGGGAAGGGTTTACGGGGAAGAAACCGTAAGCATAGATATTCCGGCAGGTGTGCAGGAAGGAATGCAGCTAAGCATGAGTGGAAAAGGAAATGCCGGAGAACGGGGCGGCAGCAATGGGGACCTGATCATTTTGATTGAAGAAGAGGCGCATGCAGATTTGCATCGCGATGGATTGAATATTGCTTTCGATCTGCATATCACTTTTCCTGATGCAGTTTTTGGCACCAATGTAGAAGTTCCTACCATTGACGGAAGAGCAAAAATCAAGATTCCACCCGGAACACAAAGCGGTAAAATATTCAGGTTGAAAGGAAAGGGCTTTCCTGCGGTTAATTCATACGAAAAAGGCGATCAGCTGATACATGTTAACATATGGACACCCCAGCATTTGTCGGCAGATGAAAAATCAATGGTTGAAAAAATGAATGATTCTCCCAACTTTCAACCTCATCCTGATAAGACGGAAAAAAACTTTTTTGATAAGGTCAGGGAAATGTTTTCTTAGGAAGAATAGCTCCCTGAAACAAGCTGCCAGAAGGAAAACCTGGTAAATCTTCGTCAATGCCAAATTACATCACGATGAAGGTCTGTCAGCTTTTTTCATTTGCTCCTGTTCAAACCTGTAAGGTCTTGCAGACCCAACAGGTTTTTTAATGGAAGGCATTGCTTTTCCAGGTAGTCTACTTCTTCCTTTTCTCCTTCGCATAGATTCTTTTTGCCTTTCCGATGATTTCTAGAAATTCTTTCTGGATAGGATCTTGTGCATCATAAGATTCATTGGCCCTGTACAAAGTATCGTTCCAGGTAACCATTTTAAAATACTTGGATTTTTTTAACAAAGAAGCAAACATGACCACAGAACCGGCAAACTGGTAACATTTTTCCAAGTCACTAAACTCCGTAAAATTAACGGGGCAGTTATAACTTGATTTTAAACGCATGGTATCATTCGGATTTTTATAGTTCACCGTAATTTTTGCCAATACTTCTTTGGCAGAAAGATGTTCCATGTTATCAAGCGGAGTTGCAGGCGTAAATTCCGCCATAGCCAATAAGGTATGTCCAGAACCTACTTCCCCACCCTCGAGTTCGCTGGAAGAGTCAGCCACAGCGTTTACCTTATTATCAAAGCCGATCAAACGATACTGCTTAACGTATTGCGGATTAAATTCAATGTTCAGAAACGCATCATCAGCCACCGTATACAGCGTCTGAGTCAGTTCTTTTACCAGCACTTTTTCCGCTTCTTTTTCGTCATCGAGATAGGCAAAATTGCCATTCCCTTTTTTAGCCAGCACTTCCAGCTTCGAATCTTTGTAATTTCCCATACCAACGCCAAGGCAGGTGAGATAAATACCGGACTGACGTTGTTGCGATATCATGCTTTCCAACTGTTCCTCAGATGTTTGTCCTACATTGAAATCACCATCTGTTGCGAGGATTACCCTGTTATTGCCTCCAGGTATGTATTTGCTTTTGGCAAGCGCGTATGCGGTTGCAATGCCGGAAGCGCCAGCTGTTGCGCCTCCTGGAGTAAGTCCTTCAATTGATTTTATGATCTTTTGCTTTTCTCGCCCTGATGTTGGCTGCATCCAGATACCCACCGAGCTTCCATAAACCACTATGGCTACAGTATCTTTATCGCGTAGATTATTGACCAGTAATTTAAAGGCTGATTTAAGCAATGGCAGCCGGTTCGGCATATCCATTGATCCCGAAACGTCAATTAAAAAAACCAGGTTACCGGCAGGCACCAGGTCCATTTGCACCTGTTTTGCACAAATCTTAAAAATCAGCAGTTGTTTTGCGGCATCCCAGGGGCAGGTGGTCAGGTAGGAGTCGAAACCGAATATGTTGTCATTTGCAGGTTTTTTATAACTGAAATTAAAATAGTTCAGCATCTCCTCGATTCGTACTGCATCCGGCGGCACGCTACTATTCATGTTAATAAATCTGCGTATGTTGCTATAAGATGCTTTATCAATGGAAATGGCAAAACCAGTTTCAGGGAACTTCTTTGCTTCAATGAACTCGTTCTCCAGTAAATTTGAATAAGTCTCCCCTCCCAGGTTCCAGTTATGCAGTTCTTCAATCTTCATGTCTTTAGTGAATGAGATCAGCCGCTTTTTTTGAAGATTGCCGGCTGAGATCATCGCTTTCAGCATGATGTTTTCGTACTTATTGTTCTGAAGTTTTAATGCACATGGCTGAAAGCCATCCATCGAAACTGTAGCTGAATCAAAAGATTTTACATGTGTGATCCCGAATCCACCCGCACTGCCGGAATAATAAATATAACCAGTAGTGTGTAATATTATTTTTGCATTTGCCAGGGGTTTTCCTGCCTCATCCTTTACTTCACCACGGAAGTAAAATTGGGCAACCAGGGGTAAGTTGCTTACCAGGGCGATCAATATACTACATACATATTTCAAGGCGTTACAATCATGAACAGGGAATATTTAAAAGGCAATTTTAGTGAATCATCCGCTGCTTGATGGTACCATCATCAGCAGTATATAACGGATAGATCTATTAAACATTAATAGCAAAATAGGCAATTTAACTGTGATTAAGATATCAAACACCATGTAAATGACTGTCTATTCAATTAACTTATAAATTTGATCGATATTTCTGCCCAAACCATCGTAGTCTAGACCATAGCCGACTACAAACTTGTTAGGAATGGAAAATCCGAGATAATCTATATGTAAGGGGTAGACGATCGCTTCTGGCTTGTGCAGCAGGGAAACAATTTTCAGGGAAGCAGGTTGCTGGTTCTTGAGCTGTGGCAAAAAAGCATTCAATGTTTTTCCTGTATCAACAATATCTTCAATGATTACTATATGGCGGTTAACAACATCGATATCCAATCCTATGGCTGTCACCACCTGGCCACTCGACTTTGTTCCTTTATAAGATGCCAGTTTTATGAAACAAATTTCAGCGTCAATTTTAATCGATTTAAAAAGGTCGGAGGCAAACATAAAAGACCCGTTAAGGATTGAAATAAAAAGTGGCCTTTTACCTTCATAGTCTTTGTTTAAACGGGCAGCCATTTCAGACACCTTCCCGATGATATCATCGGCGCTTATATAAGGTTCAAATACTTTATCATGCACATGTATGTTTGCCATCACATGAAATTAATCAATTCATTCCTGATGGTTGATTAAAATCAATTGTCTTTATAAATAATCAATGACTGCCCTACTTTGAGTTGCTGGTTATTCAGCCGGTTCCACTCTTTAAGTTTTGCGAGGTCTACTCCATATTTTTTAGAGATGCTGTACAGCGTTTCTTTTCCGTAAACAACGTGAGTGGTATACTCCGCTTTGGAGGGCGTTTCTGTGTTATTTACATCGTTTGGTTGCAAATTGAAAATGCCAGATTCCTGCGTATATGCTTTTGGTTGATTCGTGCCGTTAGAAGAAACCTTGCTTTTATGTGCATTCATCAACAAAGGAGGAGTTACGGCAGGTTGCTGCAGGTAAAGTTTTTCTCCTATCGCCGGTTGCATATTGCCGTTAAGGTGGTTAAGTTCCAACAAACTTTCGTAACGAATTCCTTCAGACTGGCAGATATCATAAAGGTCTTCACCATTTCGAACAATATGAAAAGCAACATTTCCTACTTTTCGTTTGCGTTGCAGGTATACCAACTGGCTGCTTTTGAGAATGTCATCATCTTTTTCAAGATCATTAAAATCCCATAAGCGATTCATTGGAAGCCGGTATTGATCCGCAATGGATAACCAGGCTGTACTGGCGTGTGCAAAAAGTACCTTTGTATTATTGATAGTAAATGGACCCGAAGGATAAGAAGGTGCGGGACCTTCAATTTCAATATCTTGTTGCTCCTTCTCAATAGATGGAATTTTATACGGAATGAGCGCGGTATTAGCCGCCAACGTATGATCCGACTCCTTTAATTTTCCAAGCGCTATCAATGTATAATCTTCCAATTGATAATTTCTGATAATATTTATCAGCACTTGTGAATACCGGATGTTGGTGGCATACCCTGCTTTCTTTAACCCATATGCCCAGCCTTCGAAATCAGTGGGATCAAGATCAAAAAGAAACGCGTAACGCGGACTGTTCTTTAAAAAATCAGAATGGTCCATGTACGATTCTTCTGGCCTGGAATAGCTTCTGAAACATTCTCCGCGTGCATCATCGTCGTGGTAAACTTTATTACCGGTCCACGAAGATTTGCATTTAATCCCGAAATGGTTATTTGACTTTACAACCAGGTTACTTTTACCAGCTTCTGTTTCGTGTATTCCCTGTGCCAATTTAACAGCTGCCGGAACGCCGGTTCGTTTCATTTCCTTTATCGCTATCTGTTTATACAAATCAATATAAGCCAGTACATCCGCAGACTTTTGTGCGAAGGCCCCGGTGCCAACAACTATGATACATAAAAAAATTACAGTCGTTCTTTTCATGGCTAATTCCATTTACTTTTTAACAATCATTAATAAACCGTCCCTGATGGTCAGTAATACTTTTTCTACCGAATCATCTTTTTGTACGTATTCATTAAATGCCTGGATAGCTAGTGCACTCTTTCCTTTTACCTCCTGCTCAAGCACCTGCCCATGAAACAATACATTGTCCGCAAGAATAACGCCTCCCTTTTTTACACTTGGCAGTACCAGTTTATAATAATCAATATAACCCGGCTTGTCGGCATCAATAAAAACAATGTCCCACCTCTCTTTTAACCGAGGTATTATTTCTAACGCATTTCCATGGTGTAAAATTATCTTTTCCGCTACACCGGCCAAGTTAAAATTCTTGCTGGAGAGGTGCGCGTCGTCTTTATTTAGTTCAATGGAATGCACTTTGCCACCCTGCTGTAATCCTTTTGAAAGACATATGGCGCTGTACCCGGTGAATGTGCCGATCTCCAGCACAAGCATAGGCTGAATGATCATACTCATCATTTGTAAAAATTTTCCCTGCACGTGTCCGCTCAGCATATGAGCCTGTGCATGAGTTTGTCTGGTGCTTTCAGCAATTTCTGCCAGTACCAGGTCTTCCTTTGAGGTAAATCGCCCTGCGTAATCCCGGGCAAGAACATTGATAAAATCCAATGTGGGAGATTTCCGACAAAGATAAGGGTATCCTGGAAACGCCATGCCGGCGTCTGGCAGGGTAGATAAATTTACAGCAAAGGCGCTACGGAGCACGAAATAAAGGCAATGTCGATCAGCAAATGTTCATCAATATATATCCAATACGCCACGACCAACCCTCACTCATCATAGTAAACATTTCTCATTCGCCCTTTCCGTCATTCAATTTTATTAAAAATTTCTACAGGCGTAGTGCAGAAACATACTCGATTTTCCCAGGGCTCGTATAAAAACCCTTCCTTTTCCATTTGCTTTATATGATGAATGATATGATTGTAAAATCCCCCGGTATTTAAAAAATAAATTTTTTTGTCATGGATCTTAAGTTGGTTCCATGTAAGCATCTCAAATACCTCATCCAAAGTACCAATACCTCCTGCGAGTACAATCGCAGCATCGCACATATTATACATGGTCTTTTTTCGGCTATGCATATCTGATACCACGGCCAGTTCTGTTAATCCTTCATGCTGCTGCTCCCAATCTACCAGGATCTTAGGAATGACTCCCATAACAGCACCATGGTTCTGTAATACGGCATCGGCAATAACCCCCATTAACCCCTTCTTTCCGCCGCCATATACTAACTTGATCTCTAGCAGGGCTATTAATCTACCTAGTTCAGCAGCATGTTGCGTAAACAATGGATTGTTTCCATCTTTAGAACCGCAAAAAACTGCAACGGATTTAATTTTCATGGATTTACTAATGGATTTTAAAATTTGTATGGCTAAGTTAACTTTTTAAAGATACTTGGCGTTATCCAATAAAGGAGCCATTTTTTAATAACCGATTCTCTTTTCAACCTACTTTTTGGCTTTAAAGTGAATTGTTCAAAGTTTTTTATCTTCAGGCCGTAATACCAATTCAGCAATTAAACTACTATTATGTCTCCTGCCTTACTGTTCTTTTTTATAATTCTGTATTTCATCATATTATTGATAGTAGCTTATTATACATCACGTAAGGCAAATAATGAAACTTTCTTTATAGGCAACAAGAACTCGAACTGGATGCTGGTAGCTTTCGGCATGATAGGCACTTCTCTTTCAGGAGTTACTTTTGTATCGGTGCCAGGAACCGTAGGAACCGCCGGGTTTACTTATTTCCAGGTAGTAATAGGTTATTTTATCGGCTACCTGGTAATTGCCTATGTACTGCTCCCCCTGTACTACCGGCTCAATCTCACATCCATTTACAATTACCTGCAACAACGTTTTGGTAATTCAGCGTATAAAACAGGAGCATTGTTTTTTATTGTCTCCAGGGTTTTAGGTGCAACCGCAAGACTGTACCTCGTTATCAACGTGCTTCAGCTATTTATCCTTGACGAGATGGGCATTCCCTTTATTGCCACCACCTTTGTCATTCTCTTGATGATCTTGCTATATACTTTCAAAGGTGGCGTTAAAACGATTGTTTGGACTGATACGCTACAGACGACTGGTATGCTGGTTGGCTTGGTGGTATGCGTTGTTTACATCATGAATACCTTCGGTTATTCACTTAGCGAAACCATGCATGAACTGGAAATAAGGTCGTTCACCAGGGTCTTTAATTTTGACGTTAACAGCGCCGGCTTTGTTGTAAAACAAATTATCGGCGGCGCTTTCATCACAGTTGCTATGACAGGTTTAGACCAGGAGATGATGCAGAAAAATATAAGTGTCAAAAATTTGAAAGATTCTCAGAAAAATATGATCACTTTTAGCGTGATCATGGTAGTGGTGAATTTCCTTTTCCTGTTGCTCGGAGGATTACTTTATTTATTTGCTGGTAAAAATGGTATTACAATTAAAGGCGACGACCTGTTCCCTGCGCTGGCAGTGAACCATTTACCTGGATTTATTTCTATTATCTTCATTCTTGGTTTGATCTCTGCACTTTTTCCAAGTGCAGATGGTGCTATAACAGCGCTGACGTCTTCATTCTGTATTGATATACTGGGACTAAAAAGCCGTAACGACCTCACCGAAGAGCGGCAGACCAGGACACGTATGGCCGTTCACCTTAGTTTTGCAATTATCTTCCTGCTTTGTGTAATGATCTTTAAATGGATCGATAATAAATCTATCATAACT